>NZ_JAPZSZ010000028.1:0-19931 GCF_027532095.1 Microcystis sp. LE19-195.1E | reverse complement strand
GGGTGTGGGTGGGGGGGTTGGGGGGGTTGGGTGGGGGTTGTGGGGTTGGGGTGTTGGGGGGGGTGGGGGGGGGGGGGGGTTTTTGGGGGGGGGTTGGTGGGTGTGGGGTGTGGGGTGTGGGGGGTTGGGTGTGGGGGTTTGGGGGGGGGGGGTTGGGGGTGGGGTGGGGGGGGCAGGGTGTAGGGTGTGGGGTGTGGGGTGTGGGGTGTGGGGTGTAGGGTGTGGGGTGTAGGGTTTTACCCATTTTCAGACGGTCAATTACCTAATTTTCAGGGAAAAAGTCCCTCAATTTTCGCCCCGATCACTCTCGGCTGGCACTTTTTGAGGTCAAAAAAGCCTAAAGATATTATCCCACAAGGTTTTTAGATTTATTCAGCCAACCCTAAATATTGCTAGATTTGGAGATTTGCGCTATTAAACCTCTTGCAAAAGTCAAAAAGTAATCAATCCTGATGCTGAAAGCATCTATTCTTCTTTCTGTTGCCTGACTTCTGCAAGAAGTCTATCCACTAATTCCGGCGGGGCCTGACAACAAATAGAGATTCTTTCCCCTGTACTGGGATGATTAAAAAGGATTTGATTGGCATGGAGATAATAACCACAATCTCCCGGTACTGCATCCGGTCGCGGTAATCCCCCCAGACCATACAATGGATCACCGATTAAAGGATAGCCAAAAAAGGCCAGATGAATGCGAATTTGATGGGGTCTGCCCGTAAAAATTCTTACTTCTAATAGGGTACTATCGGGATGTTTTTTTAAGACTCGACCATCACTGCGGGCCGATAACCCATCTGTGAGCGCACCGTAAACATGGCCTAAAATGGGATGGGCGATTTTCCCGATCGCTTGATTAATAGTAAAATTATCTGGTATGTCGCCCTGACCAACTAAAGCTCGATATATTTTAGTAATTTTCCCCTCCCGCATCTGTTGACTCAATTTAGCTCTAGCGGGCTTTGATTTCGCCATTAAGACTATGCCGGAAGTGCCGCGACCAAGACGATGAATTGGATAGGGAGTGACCTCGGCATAATGCTGATGTACCAGATGGATGAGAGTATGTTCGAGAAATCCACCCCCCGCTAACACGGGTAATCCCGAAGGTTTCGCCACCACTAACACCTCGGCATCCTCGTAGAGTACCTCAAAAAAGAGCGGTACATCCGGTTCTGTCCACGGCGGGCGCTGATAGGTCAATTGCTGCCCGATTTCCAAGACTGTATCGGGGCAAGCGGGACGACCGTTGACTAGAATTGCTGCCGATAAAATGCGATCGAGCCATTCTTCTGGGCTAGAATGGCAATATTTGCCCGTATAGTAGGCTAATAAGCTTAATCCTGCCTGATTTTTGCTAATTTTATCTCGATAAATCCAACCTTGATTGGCCATTGGGGAAGTGGGGTGTGGGGTGTGGGGTGTGGGGTGTGGGGTGTGGGGTGTGGGGTGTGGGGTGTGGGGTGTAGGGTGTGGGGTGTGGGGTGTGGGGTGTAGGAAGAATAAATAAAAATAATCTCCTGACTCCTGACTCCTGACTTCTGACTCCTATCTCCTAACCCAATGTTCGACAAAGATAAGCAAAAATTATTTATTGACTCCAAAAGCTTGAGAATATTTAAATTAACATTCCGCAATATTTACAAATTCTTAAGAATTAATTGAGAAAGATTTTTATTTAACAACGATGTTATGATGGTTACAGCGATTTTACTGAATTTCATAATGGGCTGTTATTGGCTTTTTTGGACAGCAATGGTTGAAACCCTTGCCACACCTACAAGGTAATCCCAATTAAGACAGGTAAATCAGTCAATTTCACCCACAACGATGATCTTTTTTTTGTGTAGTTTTATTGCCAAGAAAAAGTTTTTTTGACAAAAAGCACAAAGTATGTAGGAGTAGTTATGGCAGAGTGGGAAGTGGGGAAGTGGGGAAGTGGGGAAGTGGGGAAGTGGGGAAGTGGGGAAGTGGGGAAGTGGGGTGTGGGGTGTGGGGAGTGGGGAGTGGGGAGTGGGGAGTGGGGAGTGGGGAGTGGGGTGTGGGGAGTGGGGTGTGGGGTGTGGGGTGTGGGGTGTAGGGAAGTGGGAAGAATAAATAAAATAATCTACTGTCTCCTGTCTCGGAGTCTCCTGTCTCCTGTCTCCTGACTACTGATACCCGAATCTTGGTTGAAAGACCAAAACGCTTGCAGAGCTATCCACAAGTGGACAACTAGATAAGAAGTGATATTCTAGTAGGTTCGGATGGGACATAATCGTGTAAGACGTGAGTAGGGGAAACCAGAAGGCGCAGTGATGAGCTTCGAGAATCCCTCCCATGAGTGCTTTGGGGAGTGTCAATTAATTGTATGTCTTTGGTAATTTGTACGGGTTTTCATGATTCTAGATTGACCGAGGATTTTTTAGGACATCTGGGGAGCAAATCGGTCAAATTACCTTCCTATATTATTATTTCGCCTTTTTCTTGCTTAAATGAAGCTTTTTCACCGGGAGAAGCTCTAACCTTGATTGGGTTTAGTGCGGGGGTGGTAAATGCGATCGCTTTAGCTCATTATTGGCAAGCTCAAGGGGCAAAAATTGCCGCTTTAATAGCTCTGGACGGGTGGGGAGTGCCATTAATCGGTAATTTTCCCATTTATCGCCTTAGTCACGATTATTTTACCCATTGGAGTTCCTGTTTATGGGGTAGCGGTCAAGAAAATTTTTATGCAGATCCACCTGTAGATCATCTTAGCCTCTGGTCGTCCCCCGATCGAGTGACCGGTTGGTCTATCAATGGTAATTTTGTCCAACGCACCACAGCGTTAACTTTTTTATTAAATCGGTTAGGCAAGAATCAATTAACTATAATTAGGTAGTCCCCTCCCTGTCTTTCCTATTTCTTTACCGCTGCTGATTTATGAGTACATCCGTTCCGAGTTCTTCAATTCTCTTGGTGGGAATTGAGGAGAATATCGCTAAACTAGCTAGTGCGGACTTGAAAGAAGCAGGTTATCGTCCCCTGAGCGTGCCTAGCATTGATATCGCTTTCCCAGAAGTGAAAAGTTGGCAGCCAGCGATGATTATACTCGATCGCTTCCTCGCAGCGGAGGCCGGTGTGAATTTTTGTCGTCGTTTACGTTCCCAGGGAAGTCGCGTTTATATTATTTTGTTAGTATCTCAAGAAACCCTAGAAGAACGTCTCGCCTGTTTGGAAGCGGGAGCCGACGATTATTTTCTCAAACCCTATAATTCGCAATCTTTTCTCAAATTAATCCGTTTTTACCTGCAACCTCTGGAAATTACCCCCGAACAATTGCGTTTCGGTGACTTAGTATTAGATTTAGCCAGTCGTCGTCTCTCCTATAAAAACAAAAATATTGAGTTGACGATGAAGGAATTTGAACTGCTGCGCTACCTCATGATTCACCCCAAGGAAGTATTATCGAGGGAGCAAATTCTCGAAAATGTCTGGGGAGACGAATTTCGAGGAGAATCAAACGTTATTGAGGTGTATATTCGCTATTTACGCCTGAAGATGGAGGCTGGTGGTCAAAAACGCCTCATTCATACCGTGCGTAGTGTGGGCTACGTTTTACGGGAATCTTAACAGGAGTTAGGAGTCAGGAGACAGTATTCAGGAGTCAGGAGATTATTTTTATTTATTCTCCCCACACCCCACACCCCACACCCCACACCCCACACCCCACACCCCACCACCCTAGTCAAGCGCTGCTATTCAATCTGGATGGAGTTGGGGGAATCGATAGGAGGGGTGGAACTTCCCGGGGTGATAGTTTGACGGTATTGACTATAAAGACGGTCGCGCCAAGCAAAAAAGCCCTCGTAGGCGCTATTATCGGCTAACCCCGGAATCCCCTTGCCTTGCAATTCCCTGGGTAAGTTGAGATAGGAACCCTGGGGAAACTGAAGCAGTACACTCAATCCCGCCACGGCTAAATCGGCTAAAGTGGGCTGATCCCCGACTAAATAGGGACGATTGGTTAAAATAAGGTTCAAAGCCTCTAAATCCTGTTGTAGCCCCTTTTTCGCTGTATTGATAGCATCTTTTCCCAGACCTACACCTGCCCCCAAAATATCAATTAATTCCCCTGGCATAGAACCCAGCAACAAGCGCATAAAACCGGGAGTTTCCTGGGGTAAAAAAGCGGTACGAAAGTTTTGATTTTGGGCAAAAGCGCCGAGAAAAGCGGTTCTTCCTTTTAATCCCAGGGATTCATCAGCCCATTCTTCGATTAATAAACATTGACCCCGTTGTAGGGGATCTGTGGGGATAATTGGTTTTTCAGGATACTTGCGATCGAGATAAAAAGCAATCTCCGTCGAGTCAGCAATATAAGTATCGCCATCCTTGAGGACGGGAACCTGTCGCTGTCCGGAAAGACGGAATAATTCCAATTGTCCCACCCCCGGCACCACGTCCCTTTTTTTATAGGCAAGTCCTTTATAGTCGAGGATGAGACGGACTTTCTCACAATAGGCAGATAATTCAAATTGGTAGAGTTCTAGCATGGGATGATATGGCCTCTCGATAAATCAGTTTCTCCCTGATTACTCTAACCCTATCGGGCATCGGTCGTCTAAACTTAAAGACTTTACTCCGATTTTGTCCGAACATTTGTACTAAAAACCAGCCAGGCGAAAAAATCATCGTTTGCTAATTTGAGGAATTAGGCTGGGTACTCTTAGGGAAGATAGACCAGATCCGGCAACCCCAACTCAATAGTGCCACGCTTTTAGGTTAGGATATTTTCAGGCACTAAAAGCGAGGAATAACTTATATATTCTGGCAAGCTGACTCGCGAGAGACCAATAGCATAACGGAGGCGGTCGGCGGTCGGCAGGGGGCAGGAGGCCGTTTTTGTAACGGGGATTTATGCCCCGCTCCCAAAACTTTTCGCCTTAAGGCGAGGTTTTAGACCCGATTTTTTCGATACCGCTATAGCAGAGGCGTGCGAGGGCTGGCTCCTTTCTCGGATCAGAGGTTACTATGCAATTATCCATCGACGTTTTTAATGATGTAGTTCGCTATCTCGACAGCCACGAAGAAAAATTACGGATCAAAAAATTAATCTTTTGTATCTGTAAAAAATATTGGGAAAACGAGCCTAATATTTTGAACAGTGTGGCTATGGAAGACTTGGTGAAGGAGTTAGTGCAACTCAAAACCAATAAAGAACAATTAACTTTTTCTGTTTATAAATTAGTTAAAACCCTCAATCGTCCTAAAGTTTATCTGGGAGTAGCCACGGTTATTATCGAGCAAATCAGTCAATTATATAGTAATATTGCTGCCGCCTACGACAATCAATTATTACTGGTAGAGCCAGAAGTTAACCCTAGCTTCACCACCGTTAATAATGATGTCAACAACGAGGAAGATAATTTATTAAGACAGGTGGTTAGTGGAATAGAAAATCATCGAGAGACAGCGAGAATTCAAAAATTAATGTTTGCCGCTTGTAAAAATCGTTGGGAAAACGATCAAGCGGTGATTAATAATTATGGCTTAAAAAATATTGTTTTAGAACTTCAGCGAAACAATCCCAATTTCCTAAGCTTGCGACCAACTCTCAAGCAAATTGCCGAAAATATTAATAAAAAAGCTCTCTACCTAGCCCTAGCCGATATTATTCTTGCCCAACTAGAGCCTCTCTACGATACTGATAACGATGACGAAGAAGAGGACAATGAGTCAAAAAGTCAAATCTTGAACACTGAAATATTTCATCTAAAGAATGATTCTGATTCTGCGGCTAAAACCACATCTTTCTCCCCCTCTAGAAGTGAACCTGTGGATTTTTCCTCTTCGAGCATCAATCTAAATGAACCGCAATTAGTCATGGAATTGCCCTTTGCCGAGCCGGCTTCCTCAAATAACAACCCCAGTAATTCCCCACAAATTCCCGCCTACGACCCCTTTGAAATTCGTTTAGGAATTTTCCAGTATGCTAATCCTTTACGAGCCAAAATATTGATTTTCTCGCTCCTATTTCATCCTTGGGATCGGAGCGGTCAAGATTGGTCAACTCTGCGAAGTTATACCCTAGAAGATTTACTACAACAACTCATCCAAAGTGGGAAATCTCTCAAGGATATCGAAATTCAACTATACAATATTGCTCAAACCCAAATGGATACGGATGCTAACGTTCAAACCGCCAGTATTCTGGTGCAAACTTTACAAAAAATTCTTTAATTTTTTACCCAAATTTATCTGGATATTCTCCCTATGAAACCCAACGAATTAATTGCCCGTTATGCCGCAGGAGAAACTCAATTTAGTGGCTTAAAATTACCCGGAGTTAATTTAGTTGGTGCTGACTTAATTGGCATTGTTTTAAATGAAGCAGATCTGCACGGAGCCAATCTTCTCTTTACCTATCTTAACCGGGCTAATCTCGCTCAAGCTAATCTTGTGACAGCTAATTTAAGCGGTGCTAGTCTCAACCAAGCTGACTTAAATGGGGCAGATTTACGCAGTGCCAATTTACACGGAGCGATGCTACAAGGGGCTAATCTTCGTGATACCGATATAACCCTAGCGACGTTACTTGATGCTAACTTAATCGGGGCGGATTTACGGGGGGCTAATTTAAGTGGTGCTAACCTCACTGGTGCTTGTTTGCGGGGAACAAATATGCGTCAGGAAAAGAAAAATCATAACACTAATTTACAAGGGGCTAATTTCTCCCGCGCCGACCTGCAAGGAGCTAATATGAAAGGGGTTGATCTGGTGCGAGCAAATCTAGTAGGAGCCAATTTAAAGGAGGCTAATTTGTGCAATGTTGACCTCAGAAAAGCTGATTTAACTAATGCTAATCTCCAAGATGCTTTACTTACTGATGCTAATTTAATCGGGGCGCATTTAGTGGGGGCAAATCTAGCGGGAGCCAATTTAGTGCGGTCAAAAATGACCGATACGGAAGCAATGCAGGCAAATTTCCATAGTGCAATTATGACTCAAATAAAATTCGATCGAGCTAATCTTAGTCAAGCTAATTTTCAAGCAGCAAGAATGAATCATGCTGACTTAAGAAGGGCTAATCTTTCAGGAGTTAATTTCAGCGAAGCTGACTTAATCGATGCTTTCTTTGCTAGAGCAAATCTCACCGGTGCCGATTTAACTAATGCTAATCTAACTCGTGCCGAGTTAATGAGTGCTAATCTGATGGGAGTTAACTTCCGCGGTGCAATTATGCCCGATGGCCGGATTAATAATTAAAATTACTTAGGGTTGGCTGAATAAATCTAACAACCTTGTTGGGTAAGACTTTTAGACTTTTTTTCCCTCAAAAAGTGCCTACCATTGGAGTGATCGGGGGTAAAATCCCTGGACTTTTTCCCTGAAAATTAGGTAATTGACCCCCTCAAAATCGGTAAAACCCTACACCCCACACCCCACACCCCACACCCTGTCCCCACGAAAAACTTTTTGCCGCAAGCCCTACTTAGACATTGTTGTTAGCAGTTATTCTGGTATAATTTAGGGGTAGAATTGAGGGTAGTGTTATGGTTAATCCAGCAATTATTGCAGAAGATATGGGCAAAATCTACACCAGCATTACAGTTATCAATCGAGCGGATCAAATTCGTGCAGAGGATGGTATGATCGCACCGGAACAAATTCGCTCTCTTACCCTAGAAAATGTCTTGGTGGATACGGGAGCAACTACTCTTTGTCTGGTGCCGGAAGTAATCTCCAGCTTGGGTTTACAGCTTTTAAAAGAAGTAGATGTGGCTACGGCTAAAGGCATAGGAAAAGCGAGAATTTTTCGCGATGCCACCTTGATTATTGCGGGACGGGAAGGGACTTTTGAATGTTTGGAATTACCTGGAGGTCAAAACAACTTATTAGGAGTAATTCCTTTAGAAGCTTTGGGATTAGAACCAGATCTTCGCAGCCAAAAACTACGAGTTTTACCCACGGAATCTAACGAGACTTATTTAACAATTTTATCGAACAAAATAGCTCTATAAAATCACTTTTTGTCTGACTGTTCCGGCTCTTTCAGCTATAGCGATAATCTCGATTTCTTGACCAGAAACTCCTTTAATCACCCATTCCACCGTACAGCGATAATCTAAACCATGAGCGAGGCTACTATATACTTTATTTGATCGCCCTTCTAAGTGACCGATTTCCTGCTCTAATTTTCCCACTATTAAACTCACCTCATCGGCTAAATTTAACTTGACTTGAATGGGACGAACGATCTTTCTTTCCAGGGCCTTTTTACTGGTATAAGTGGGTAAAAATCCCTGATTTTCCAACTGTAAAACCAGATGATAAATACCATTTCCCTCCGACTTAAGATCAAGACGAGAGATAGCTAAAAGAGGTGACATTAAAGCATGGGCAATAGTAAACTGACATTGTTTCTCACATAAATCCGGTAAATACTTTTCTGGGGCATTTTGCCAGACATTTTTAAAGTCCCAACCGCCAATTTCCACCTCTCCCAATTGGGGGTGATCAAAACTTTGCCAATTAATAAAACCCTTTCCCGCTAAATTCTCATCATTCCAATGCTGTAATTTCAATTCATCTTCAAAAGGATGCCAGCGAAACCATTGAATATAATCATCTTTTTTCACTCCCGCTTGGGTGGGTGCATCCCATAACTCCACCGTAAAACCATACCAACCAAAATGATCGTAACCGTAATCATCCATGGCACCGTTAGTCACTTCTTTGGGATGATAACGAAAATCGTGATAGACAGAAACGCATTCATAACCAGTCATTGCTTTTCCCTTGTCAGCAATATATTTATACATTTCTAAGTCTTCCACGGGGAAATATTCATCGGGATGGGTGCTATAGGGACGCAACATGACTGCTGAATAGGTATGATAGGTAACGAAGCCATTAATATTAGTGTTATTTGCCCAAAATTCCGCTTCCGCACGGGTTTCTGGCTCCGAAAAAGGAAAGTCTCCGGCCCCTTGTTGTTCCCCTTCAGGAACCCAATAAACGGGATAATTGCGGTTAAAATCCAGGCCCTCTAGGGTGGGGGCAGTGGTAAAATTATAGCCATCGTAATCGCGGATTAAACCTTCGGTGAGCAAAGTGTAAAAAGTTCCTTCAAATTCCTCCGGTTCGCGACGCACCATAATGCGAGGATCTTGTTCAGAAATTTTCCAAGCGCCACAGGTATCTTTTTGGCGCATTTGTAAGATTAAACCATCGCCGTTAATATCTTCAGGATATAGCCCCGGTTTCTCATCCGTGTGGGGATAGGGGCGAATACTCGATCGTAACATATAGGGAGTGGTGAGATATTTTTCTGCTCCATCCACGGCTAATCGCGGCAAAATATAGACAGTGTAATGGTCAAGAAGTCTGGTAATTGGGGAATTATGACCGTATTGGCGCAAAAGATGAGAGATAGTGTAGAGAGCGACGGCAGAGCCTGTTACTTCCCCCGCATGGGTGTTAGCATCAATCCAATAGGCAGGTTTTTCTAAATAGGGTCCTGTGGCTTGATTTGTGAGGGTAGTTAACCAGATATCTCGATTTTCGTAGCTTTTACCGATCGAGGTGAGGCTAATTAAATTAGGATAGGATGAGGCTAGGTTTTTCAGGAAAGAAACTAATTCTTCGTAGGGGTAATAGTGGCTAAAATCAAACATAATCTTCTGCAACTAAAAAAAAGGAGTCTCGGGTTAATTTAAGAAAATATAGGATAATAACAGTAAAAAACTATGGATAGTCAAGATATCGCTCGCTATATCGAAGAAACTAACGGTATTTCTAAGCCTTGGCTGTTGGTGCAATTGCGTCTCAAAAAACTGCAAGAACGTCGTGCCAGTCTTTCCCAACAGGAATATATCCAAGAATTGGATGATATTCAGCAAGACTTAATGAAATTGGGCGAATGGTGGCGAGGAATCGAGTCAGAAGTCTTTGAACCCTAAGCGGTGGCGATAATCTGTAATACTCGCGGTAAATCCTCAAATTCGCCGATGATGCGTTTCACCGGTTGCGGCCAAACCCGGACTAAAGTGGGAATAGCAGAGACATGATTAGATTCTGCTTGTTCTGGATGCTTAGAGATATCGATCACTTTCAGGGTATAGGGATGGTGTAATTCTCGCTCTAGAAGCTGATGGATCGATTCTAGGGTGTGTTTAGTATTGGCATTATTGCCGGAGACAAATAACCGCAAAACATAACCCTTGGGACTAGGGTTAGTATAGTCAGAGTCAGCACTAATCCCCGAAGTCGTTGCGGGGCGCTCCTGATAACGGAGAATCAGATCGTGGGATTGCCAAAGTTGGGGAAACTGCTGACGATAGGTTTCTAAGATAGTGGGATTAGAGGATTGTTCCTGCCAAGGTACAGTAAACCAAGCTCGCTCGTCCGTGGCGAAAATAGCATTTAATAAAGGCTGATAGCGACGGACAAGGGGATAGACTTCGGCTCTAGTATGAATACGGTGACTGTAGGAATCTCGCCAGCGATCGATGGTAGCGGTAAAACTCGGAACTAAAAAATGGGGGGGTTCTGGCAACCCTAAAGCGGACTGGAGAGCAGCGCAGAGATTCAGATGCCAATGAGTTTGTTTATCAGGATCGATACAGTAAATCAGGTCGCCCCCGGGGGTAAACAGGGCGATGCCTTTAAAAATATCGGGCAACACAATCGCGGAAGTGGTCACTTGAGGGGTTCCCCTAGGGAATCAATAGGAGCTTCTATTTTTCTAGACTACTAAACTCTTGACCCCGCAAGGAAATCCTTCAGGGTTTTTCTAGATTCTACCCCGCAGCATCATCGCCATTTCATTGGGAACCGGGGACATTTCCAGGGCGACCTCATCGTTAATCCGTCCCTCTTGATAGAGGTTAAACAGAGATTGATTAGTGGTAATCATGCCATCATATTCGCCATCTCTCATTAATTCGATAATTTCGTCATTTTTGCCGCTGCGAATGTAATCTTTGACGGTTTCTGTGTTGACGAGAATATCGTGAAAAGCAGCCCGTTTACTATCGGTGGTGCGACATAAACCCTGGGAAATAATACAAACCAAGGATTCTGCGATCGCCACCCGCATCGATTCCCGTTCCTCGGCGGTATAAAGAGTTAAAATCCGCTCCAGGGTTTTAACGGCGCTGTTGGTGTGCAGGGTTCCCATGACTAAGTGACCAGTTTGGGCAGCTTTCAGGGCAGTATTAACGGTGGATTTGTCCCGCATCTCCCCCACCAGAATAATATCTGGGTCTTCCCGCAAAGAGGCTTTTAGGGCATTATCGAACTCATGGGTGTGCATTCCCACTTCCCTTTGTTTGATCAAACTGCGACGACTTTGATGGACAAATTCGATCGGGTCTTCGATGGTGATAATATGTTTGGGGTGTTCTCTATTTATGTAATCGATCATGGCTGCTAGGGTGGTGGATTTCCCTGAACCCGTCGGACCGGTGATTAAAATCAATCCCTTATGCACATCGCACACATTCCGGAACACAGCCGGTAAGCCCAATTGTTCCACAGTGAGGATTTTCAGGGGAATTAGACGCAAAACCATCCCCGGACCGCGCAGACTTTCAAAGATATTAATCCGCACCCTAGCGAATTCGTACTGAGTTGCACCATCAAATTCTAGGTCTTTTTTAAAGCGAAGGATTTCTTCTTCACCGAGGATTTCCCGTAACCAACTATAAAAAGTGTTGATGTCAATTTCAGGATAGTTGAGAATAATCATTTCACCACGATCCCGCATCCGGGGTTGTTCTCCAACTCCTAGGTGAACGTCCGAATAACCCCGATCAAAGGCCATCCGGATCAAATGTTCTAAGGTGGGTTGATTGGGAGCGCGACCCGGCCGGGGTGGGGTTTGGGGAGAAGCAGCCTGACTGGGAGCGCGATTTTGGGGAGGATGTGGGGCGGGAATTTGACCATTTTGCGGCATATTCGGCACGTTTTTGGTCGGTGTCGCCACCTGTTGGCTCATTTCTTGAGTTGTCCCCGTGCTGATTCCCTTGATTAACTCTGAGGGAGGTATCGGCATGGAGGGAACCGGCAGCGGCTGCAGTGGTCGCGAGGAAGAATTGGGATTTTGACTCATGAGAAATAGGGGTTTTTCTTTTACTATTCCCCGATTGTACTAACATCCTATCAAATCATCCCCAATTTCTCAATTCCTCACAGACGCTAGATTGAGGAGTAAGGAGCCAGTAGTCTCCGAGTCAAGAGACAGGAGACAGGAGACAGGAGACAGGAGACAGGAGACAGGAGATTATTTTTATTTATTCTTCCCACTTCCCCACTTCCCCACTTCCCCACTTCATAATTTATAATTCCCCCTCTCCTATACCTTTTAAACAGGATTTAGACCCCAAAATTGTTACAATCGAGGTTTAGGGCTGATGATTTTGACTACTCAATTCTGTTTGCTTGTCAGTCTTAGGAGAGGTAAATACGATGAATAGTCTGCCAAGTTCAGTCGAACGGGAAAATTTAGGACAATTTTTGTTAGAAAATCTGCAAGAGATTACAGATAAACTTGCTCAAATTGTCACCGATTCTGATCGAATCATCCTGGATAATTTACTACAAGAAACTCAAATTTTATTTGAGCAAGTTAAGGATAACTCTAAAACTTATCAAGCAAGAGCCGATATATTTTGTCAAATTAATCAACTATGGTTTCAGGTATGGAAACAGTATAAGAATGAGGTTTCGACACTGGAATTAATCCAATATATAGACCAATTTACTAATCAAATTACTGCCTATAATCAATTATTTATCGGCCTTGCTCAGATCAATGAGGGAAAGACTGGTGAAGAAAAAGCCGATTTAATCAGAGTGGTGGAAGGTTCACGCATTCTCTCGGAAACGATAGATGTGTTTATTGATATGTTTGCCGATTCAGAATTAGAGCAAATTTACCAGGGAGCTAAAAATACTCTATCGATTTCTCATCGTACTATAACCGAATATTTCCAAGATACTGACAAATCTTTAGTCACCCAACTGAGAGCCTATTATAGTTTAATAATTTTCAGAATTCAAGAGCGATTTAATCCTAAGAATGTATCCTCAGAAACTACTTATCATTCCCTAGCAGATAATTTCAATGATATTGATGCCTCTACACAAAATTTAACAGGTTTGGTCGATTTGGAAACTGAAAAATCTTCGTCTGAAAACTGGTTAGATAATCTTTCTGGATCAATTTCTGATCAGGAAGATTTTGAGAAAGCATTAGAATATGGGCGTGTTTTTCGTCAGAATGTATCCTCAGAAACTACTTCTCATTCCCTAACAGATGATTTAAGCGATCTTGATCCTTGGACAAGAGACTTAGTGGGGGTTGTTGATTTAGGATCAGAAGACCCAAAAGAATCGTATATTGATTATTTAGTGGAGAAGTATCGGTGAAACGAGTCCTATTCGATAGTGATGTATTGCTAGATGTTTTGGGTAAGCGTGAACCACATTTTCCCGCATCTGTACAAGCATTAAATACAGTTAAGACAGGTAAAACTCAAGGATATATTTCTGGTCATGCTGTTACCAATATTTATTATATTTTCTCTAGAGAAAATGGAAGAGAAAGCTCAAGAAAGTTGGTTATAAGTCTTCTAGAGAACGTAGGTTGGGTTGAAGCATGAAACCCAACACCCGCTCATGTTACCCTACCACTAACCCATCCTACAAACTTTTTGGCGCAAACCCTAACTAATGCTTCGGTAAACGTAAACCATCCGAGCGCATAGGGATTAAAATCTGAGTTAAACTGCGTAATTGTTCGGCCGTTCCCATACAAATTAACAGATCCCCGGCCATTAATTCCGTATCGCCAGTCGGTCCCCCAATTAGCGTACCATCAGCGCGACGTATAGCCAAAACTAACGCCCCCGATCGAGATCTTAAATGTGCTTGACTAAGACTTAAACCGACACAGGGACAAGTCCTCGGATCGATTAGAAATTCTTCCATATAAAACGATCGATCGGTTCCGGTTAAAATCCCATCAACAAAATCCATCACCTGGGGTCGTAGGGCTGCGGCCGCTAATCTTCTACCGCCGGTAATATAGGGAGATACTACCGCATCGGCCCCGGCCCGTTGTAATTTCTGTACTGCTTCTTCGGTACTGGCCCTAGCAATGGCGCGGATTTTCGGATTAAGAGTTTTAGCAGACAAAACTGTATATAAATTCTCCGCATCGGAAGTTAAAGCGGCCACAATACAAATAGCGCGTTCAATTCCTGCCATTTGTAAAGATTTATCTAAGGTGGCATCTCCTTGAACAACAATATAATTTAATTCTTTGGCCCGATTTACCTGTAGGGGGTCCGTATCAATTACTACAAAAGGAATATTTTCGGCGTGAAATTCGATCGCCACCTGTCTACCTGTGCGACCCAAACCACAGATGATATAGTGTTCCGATAGTCGATCGATCACGCGTTTCTCCTGTCTCTGTTTGAGTCCCTCTTGAAAATAGCCTTGAATTAAAGCTTCGGTCAAGCGATTAACAATATAACCGATCGTGATTACTCCCATCACGATCAAAACCATTGTAAACAGTCGTCCCCGTTCACCTAGGGGATTAATTTCGCCAAAACCGACGGTAGCGAGGGTACTAATCGTCATATAGGCCGAATCTAGCCAACTCCAACCCTCGATCAGATGATACCAAAGCGTACCCAGCAAAAATACCACAATCAGGGCAAAAATTCCCCCGATTAATTCCTGACGCAGCCGACGATATTTATCTTCACTGATAGACAAGCAAAATTCACCCCTAAGACTGTCTAGTAAATTACAATAAAATCAGTTTTTAATCTAAATAACCCGTCCTTCTCAGACGGATTTGATTATAATTTCCCCTATCTCAAGGTCGCGATTCATCTCCCGTTAGAGCCGCCCTTGCTTAACGGGAGTCCTCTCGCGACCAAAGTGAAACTAACGCGGTAGCGTTTCCACTTTCGAGGAATTTCGCTAGAATACAGAAAGCGGTAAAGCGCGTAAGGTATCACGGAAACCTCCCGCTCCTTTGTACCTCGGAACAAATATCGCCCTTGAAAATGTAATGGTGACGGGTCAAGCAGCATAGAAGCTTAACGGCTAAGGTCAATTCTGCCCACAAATAAAATTCAGAGCCGTCCGCCGCCGGGCAGTCGGTAGACGTTAAACTAAAACGCTTGTGGATTCGGTCTGACGGGGGCATAGTCTTCGGATTGTGTCTAGTTAAGAGGAGTAGAAGCAAGAATCTCCCGTCACAGCCTAGCTTGACGGCGAGAGTGTCAAGTCTAATCGCGCAGGAGTTCCCCAGTGAGTCCAGAAACCCTTTTAGAACCAACCCTAGTTGATCCCACTCCCAATTTAAACCCGAATCAACCCTTCGATCGAGATAGTTTTAACAGCTATGTGATGAATACTTATGGTCGTTTTCCCATTGCGATCGCCAAAGGGTTAGGCTGTCTTCTCTGGGATACTTCCGGCAAACAATACCTTGATTTTGTCGCAGGAATTGCCACCTGTACCCTCGGTCACGCACACCCCGCTTTAATTGAAGTGGTTAGCCAGCAAATCCAAAAACTCCATCATGTCTCGAATTTATACTATATTCCCGAACAAGGGGAACTAGCTAAATGGATTGTCGATCATTCCTGCGCTGATAAAGTCTTTTTCTGTAATTCTGGTGCGGAAGCGAACGAAGCAGCGATTAAATTAGTACGAAAATATGCCCATACGGTGCTAGATTTCCTCGAACAGCCAGTTATTTTAACTGCTCACGCTAGTTTTCACGGTCGGACTTTAGCTACCATCACCGCAACCGGTCAACCGAAGTATCAAAAAGACTTTGAACCCCTGATGCCGGGGTTTGCCTATATTCCCTATAATGATATCGAAGCGGTGGAAAATGCGATCGCTGATCTCGATGAGGGTAATCGTCGTGTGGCTGCGATTATGTTGGAACCCTTGCAGGGTGAAGGGGGAGTTCGTCCAGGGGATATCGAATATTTCCAACGTTTACGGCAAATTTGCGACGAAAATAACATTTTGCTTGTCTTTGATGAAGTACAGGTGGGAGTCGGAAGAACTGGTAAACTCTGGGGTTATGAGAATTTAGGAGTGGAACCGGATATTTTCACTTCTGCTAAGGGTTTAGCGGGTGGTATTCCCATCGGTGCGATGATGTGCAGAAAATTCTGTGATGTGTTTGAACCGGGTAGTCATGCGAGTACCTTTGGAGGTAATCCTTTCGCTTGTGCCTCAGCTTTAACAGTATTACAAACCATTGAACGGGATCATCTTCTCGAAAATGTCCAGCAGCGAGGGGAACAATTACGCAGCCGTTTACGCATGATTGCTTCTCAATATCCCCATCTATTTGTCGATGTGCGCGGTTGGGGTTTAATTAATGGTATGGAAATTAATTCAGAAAGTGAGTTGGTTTCATCTACTATTGTTAATGCAGCCTTGGCCGAGGGTTTATTAATTGCCCCCGCAGGTCCGAAAGTTCTCCGTTTTGTACCTCCTTTAATTGTCTCGGAAACAGAAGTAGATGAGGCTATGGATAAGCTAGAAGTTGCTATCGCTAAAGTGGTTTAATTTCAGTTATCAGTTATCAGTTATCAGATGTAAGTTTTAAGTTGACAGTTTCCAGAACGTAGGTTGGGTTGAAGCATGAAACCCAACGCCCGCTCATGTTACGCTACCGCTAACCCATCCTACAAATAATTGTGCCTACCTACTTATCAGTCAATTATTTTTGAGCTTTATCCCCCTAACTGTCACCTTTTCACTGGACTAGAGGAGGATAAATCTACTGTTGTTCGGGGCAAATAAAATGATCACTTCTGAACCTATTTATTCTCTCCCTAAAACCCCTCCTTTAGAAAATGGTGATCAACTAAGTCGCCAGGAATTTGAGCGCCGTTATCAGAACCTTTCTGAAATAAAAAAAGCCGAATTAATTGAAGGAATAGTTTATATGTCTTCTCCTGTACGAGTGCAGAGTCATGGAGAACCTCATTCTGATATTTTAACTTGGTTAGGGGTCTATAAAGCCGCCACAATTGGGGTAATGTCTGCGGATAATACTACTGTGCGTCTGGATGCAGATAATGAAGTACAACCAGATGCTTTACTAAGAATGAAAATTGCTGGACAATCAACTATTAGTGACGATGATTATATCGAAGGTGCGCCGGAATTAATCGTAGAAATCGCCGCTTCTAGTGCTTCCTATGATCTCCACAATAAATGGCGAGTTTATCGTCGTAATCAAGTGCAAGAATATCTTGTTTGGCGAGTTTATGAACGTCAATTAGATTGGTTCCGATTAAATGCTGGAGAATATATTAAACTTGAACCCGATAGTCGAGGGATAATTTACTCGCAGGTTTTCCCCGGTCTTTGGTTAGATGTTAATGCTTTATTAGCGGGTAACTTAGGACAGGTTTTGACAGTTTTACAGCAAGGTTTAGCCAGTCAAGAACATCAAGATTTTCTGAAAATATTATCTCAAAAAACTAATAACTGATTTATGTGGCATCCTGACGCTTATCAAGCTTTAATTGCCGAAAATTATCCTCAAGTTGCGGCAATCTACGAGGAACTAATCGATAACAATCCTGAAAATGTTTCTGACTATTGGTACTTGGGAGTTGCCTATCTTCTGCAAAATTTAGCAGCAGAAGCGCAGGTAATGTGGCAAAATGTTTTCAGGGAAGGCAATCCAGAACAAGTTAAGCAATGGCAAGCAGAATTAGAAGCGGTTTTAGACGCAGAAGCGCGACGACAACAAAGAAAAGGTGATCTGGCAGCTGTAGAATATTTTCGCTATCATCTACAGGAAATTGTTCCCAAGTCAATTAATAATTTATTAGCTTTATTCGACTTAGCTTTAGATTTAGAAATATTTGATCCTGAAGAACTACTTAATTATCCTATTCAAGACAATCTCAGATCTAATCCCGATCGAGAATTGCTTTTAAATGTAGTTCTCAAAAGTCTTTTATATCCCCATGAATTAACTTTAGATTTAGCTCAAGCAAGTTTACCCTACCTAGAGGAATTAGCCGATAGTTTTATCCCGCAAGCTTTTCAGATAGCAGCACGAGTCACCAACGAGCAACAAAGTCCCACTTTTGGAGTGGAAATTATTAAACTTTGTCTGCAATTAAGACCAAATGATCTGAGTCTTTTGGAACAATTGGTTAACCTCTATATTTTAGCAGAAGACTTTGATAATTCTTTGATAACTGCCTATCAATTCCGAGAAATTTGTCTAACTCCAACCCTAAAGTTATACAGTAATTATCTGATTTTGTTAATACTTTTGCGCTGGGGAGTTTGGCAAGAAATTGATCATATTTATCAAGAATATCATGATTTATTACAGGAATTAACCCGTCAAAAAAATATCACTTTAGAAACGATTATTAAAACTAGCTTTCTCAATGTTTCTAGTCCCCTACCCTACCTAGGCGATCGAGCCTTAGCCAACCGAAAATTAACTAATTGCGTCGCCGAAATTTTCCTTGATAATAATAGTTTTAAAACTCCTTTAATTACAAACGAAAAAGCTTCAGAAAAACTAACTATTGGTTATCTTGCCAGTACCTTAAAACATCATTCTGTCGGTTGGTTAAGTCGTTGGTTAATTCACCATCATGATCGAGAAAAACTGCAAATAGCCATCTATACTATTAACCAAGAAGAAGATGAAATTACCCGTCAATGGTTCCGGGATAGCCGAGATATTATCCGTCATTTTCCCTACGCTCAAAATCCCCTAGAAGTTGCCCAACAAATTCAACAGGATCAGATAGATATTCTAGTAGATTTAGATAGTTTAACCCATAATCTCACCAATCAGATTATCGCCCTGAAACCCGCAGCAAAACAAGTGACTTGGTTAGGTTGGGATGCTTCTGGATTAGCAACTATTGATTACTATATCGCCGATCCCTACGTTTTACCCCAGCAAGCGGAGGAATATTATCGAGAAAAAATCTATCGTTTACCAGAGACATATTTAGCAGTGGATGGTTTTGAAATCGGCACTCCCAATCTCCGTCGAGAAGATTTAGAAATTCCCCCCGATGCTACCATCTATTTTTCCGCACAAAGTGGCATGAAACGCCATCCTGATACCATTAAACTTCAGATGAAAATTCTCGCACAAGTCCCTAATAGTTATTTTCTGATTAAGGGAGTCGGTAAGGGCTCTTCTGGTTTCTGTGTGGAAACGAGGTCTATACTGATAGAATATCCGCAAAATAGTCCTAAAAGTCTTGCCCAGTAAGCATTTCACGATTCCATAAGCAAAAATTATCACACAAAGTCGAGAAGAGCCCGGTAAGACTGAAAAAATTCAAGAATTATTTACTGAAATAGCGATTCGGGAGGGAGTTAATCCCCAAAGATTGCGGTTTTTACCGAGAGATATCGATGAATATACCCATCGCGCTAATTTACAGATTGCCGATGTGGTGTTAGATACCTATCCCTACAATGGTGCTACCACCACCTTAGAAGTTTTATGGCAAGGAATCCCTTTAGTTACATTGGTAGGAGAACAATTTTCCGCCCGCAATAGTTATACTTTTATGATTAATGCTGGTATTGAAGCCGGAATTGGCTGGAATGAGGCAGAATATATCGACTGGGGAGTAAAATTAGGACTCGATCGCTCCCTTCGTCAAGACATCAGCCATCAACTGTTAGGAAATCGTGACACAGCCCCGCTCTGGCAAGGGAAAAAATTCGCTCAAAATATGGAAAATGCCTATTTAAAAATCTGGGAGGGAAGTTGATATTGACATCCTCGCCGCCCTAAAAGTGCGGCGATTCCTAAACCTCACGATTTAAGTTTCTGCTTCCACCACCGTCGCATACCACAGTTAAAAAACCATGTACTGTCTTACACAGAGTCCACAGACTTTCGCCCCATTTCA
>NZ_JAPZSZ010000072.1:0-1906 GCF_027532095.1 Microcystis sp. LE19-195.1E | reverse complement strand
TGAAATGGGGCGAAAGTCTGTGGACTCTGTGTAAGACAGTACATGGTTTTTTAACTGTGGTATGCGACGGTGGTGGAAGCAGAAACTTAAATCGTGAGGTTTAGGAATCGCCGCACTTTTAGGGCGGCGAGGATGTCAAGGTATAGCTTATCCTATATTGGACAGATTGTGATCAAGATTGATAGCGGTTGCTTGCGGAGGGGACGACTTTAATGGGGAACCAGAACCCGATAAACTATTAACCAGATTCTCTTGGTTCCTTCGTCCCTCCCATCCTGATAAAAAATATATGAGTAATAATAGACCTAAAATTATAGTCTTAGATGACGACCCGACAGGTTCCCAAACAGTCCATAGTTGTCTGTTATTGATGCGGTGGGATGAAGATACTCTCCGCTTGGGATTGGCAGATAATGCGCCAATTTTCTTTGTTTTGACGAATACGCGCGCTTTAACCCCCGAAAAAGCCGAGTCTGTCACGCGAGAAGTCTGTCATAACCTGAAAACTGCCTTAACTAAAGAGGGAATCGAGGATTTTTTGGTGGTTAGTCGTTCCGATTCTACCCTGCGCGGGCATTATCCGATCGAAACTGATGTTATTGCCGAAGAATTGGGCGGTTTTGATGCACATTTCCTGATTCCAGCCTTTTTTGAGGGGGGCAGAATCACTCGCGATAGTATTCACTATTTAATCATCGATGGCGTTCCCACTCCCGTCCACGAGACGGAATTCGCTCGCGATTCGGTTTTTGCCTACCATTACAGTTATCTGCCGGATTATGTGGAGGAGAAAACGAAAGGTAAAATTAAAGCAGATGATGTGGAAAGATTTTTACTGGCAGATATCCGTCAAGGTAGTTTAGAACGACTGCAAAAGCTCAAAAATAATCAATGTGGGGTGGTAGATGGGGAAACTCAAGCGGATCTCGATCTCTTTGCTGAAGATATTTTAACCGCCGCAGGGGAGGGAAAAAAATTTTTATTCCGTAGTGCCGCCAGTATTTTAACTTCTTTGGCTAATTTAGGAACTCAACCGATCGCACCCGAATCTATGGGTAAGTATAAGCCCACGGGGGAAGCCGGGGCAATTATCGTCGGTTCCCACGTCAAAAAAACTAGCCAACAATTAGATGAACTGCTTCAACAACCCAACACCGTCGGAGTCGAAATCGATGTGACGGCATTGCGCGATCATCCCGATCAACGAGATCAACTCCTAGCACAAGCTCTGGAAAAAGTCAAGCTTATTCACAAAAATAAACAAACCCCCGTGATCTATACCAGTCGGCAAGAGTTAACCTTTGCCTCTGTGCAGAAACGCCTTGATTTTGGGGTTGCCGTCTCCACCCTGTTAATGGACATTGTTAAGGGTTTACCCAGTGACATCAGTTTTTTAATCAGTAAAGGCGGAATTACCTCCAATGATGTCTTAAGTACGGGTTTAAGCCTGCAATCGGCCCGTTTACTCGGTCAGATTCTCCCCGGTGTCTCCATGGTCCGTACAGCAGCCGATCATCCCCTCTTTCCTAATTTACCTGTGGTTCTTTTCCCGGGTAACGTTGGTGATGTCCAAGCTTTGGCCACAGTTTATCAACGTTTGTGCCAATAGGAGGCAATCAGTGATCAGTGATCAGTTATCAGTGAGCAGATGTGAGTTTTCAGTTCACTGATTACTGAAAAAAAGCTCCCCTCTCCCTTCTCTCCCCTCCCCAATTCATAATTCATAATTCCCACTGCTGCTGGCTGCTCAAGGTTCATCGAAAATTTTGGGTCTGAAACCCCGTCGTTCTACGACGGCTTTACCGTTAAATATTAGCGCATTTACACGATATATGCTAGAATGTGAGACATGGAAAAAGCCTACTCGTTTCGATTTTACCCCACACCCGAACAAGAGTCGCTATTG
>NZ_JAPZSZ010000090.1:0-3383 GCF_027532095.1 Microcystis sp. LE19-195.1E | reverse complement strand
ACAGGTGCAAGATTTTGAGAGAATCGTGCTTCAAAACCTTGCGTCTTCATCGGCCCGCGTCCTGTAGGGGCGAAGCATTCGGATAAAAAATCTACGGTTTCACCGATAGGTTATTGCCCGAATGCTTCGCCCGTACTTTTTCAGCAAACCCTATTTAATCTTGGTTCCGAGGGTGTTGGGTAACAGTCGTCAACCCAACTACGGGCTGCTGTCAAAAAGGCAAAAGCTGCCTGGGACGCACCCTAGAAAATCTCAAAAAAAAATCGACCCGCCCTTAGGCGGGAAAAAGAGAAAAAGGGTAAAAAAGGGTAAAAAGGGAATAAGGGTTACAGAGTCCTCCCAGCACCGCACACCACGCGAAAACCGAAGAAGAAGAAGAAGTAGCCGCGCCAATCGTTGAGGCTGCGGTAAGCGGAACGGCAGTAATCTGGATCGCCGTACCAAGAACCGCCCCGCAATATTTGAGAATGATTATCATTTGTCAGCCAAGCACTGCCATCCCTTGGCGCTCCGATATAGTTATCGTGCCAATTGTCCTCGCACCACTCCCAAACATTGCCACTCATGTCATAGAGTCCCCAAGCATTGGGCTTTTTCTGGCCCACAGGATGAGTTTTATCCTGAGAATTTCCGATATACCAAGCGTAATCTCCTAACTGATTAGCATCATCACCGAAATAATAGCGAGTGGTTGTCCCCGCACGACAAGCATATTCCCATTCCGCTTCTGTGGGGAGACGATAGGTTTTCCCTGTTATCTGACTCAATTTCTGACAAAAGGCTTGAGCGTCATTCCAACTAACCTTTTCTACCGGATTTTGCAGATTGTTTTTAAACTCAGAGGGATTTGTTCCCATTACCGCTTGATATTGTGCCTGAGTCACCGGATATTTCCCGATCGCAAAACTGTTGACTTTAACTTGGTGTTGAGGCTTTTCCTCATCCGAAGCATAGATAGCACTGTCAGGAGACCCCATGAGAAATTTACCTGCTGGTAAGCCTACCATCTCCAGTGTTATTCCCTTGGGTAGGTTTTCTGTAAATGGAGTTGGCTTTGTAAACCTGATAGATGCAGAACTTGAAGGACGAGGTGAAGGAGAAGGAGTAGGATTCTGACGAAACAACTGAGCGAAAATATTACTAGCGACTGTCCCTACTGTAAATAACCCCAAATTTATTAAGACTTTACGACGCGACCATCTTTGAGGAGGTATAGGTGAAGGAGATGATTTAATCGATACTGGGGGAGGTGGTGGCGAAACTGGACGAGGTGGTGGCGAAGAGGGCGATCTGGGCGCTACTTTAGGTGACGGTGTAGATGTCACAGTAGCGATACTGTTCCCCGGAAAAATATCAAGATTTAAATCACTAAATCGCTCACACCAATAACACTTTCCGTAACTGCGGTTGTAGTAATGATTATCAATTTTGCCACAGCGTATAACCTCTTTTAGTGCAGCTTCCAAAGTACCACGCCATTCCTTAGCCGTCGGTCGTCTGTGGGGGAATTTATGTCCCTCATTAAAACAGCGCAAAAATAAGGCGTGTAAGTCGGGATGTAAAATATTTAATGGGATTGTCGTATCACTAGGTACAAGCAATTGATCCCCAGAAAAAGGCCATAGTCCCCGTCGAATTAGTTCCGACTGTTCCAGGGAATCCCCTCCTCCTTGCCACAATCCCCGAAACGGCGGCCCGCTAAATAATAGATAATAAATAACAACTCCTAATCGAAAGCGATCATGCACTTCTGTTTGATCTACATCTGCTATATTCACTCCGATTAATTCCGCCGGTGTAAATCCTTCTGAGCCAACTAAACACCGATATATTTTACCGCTATAGGGATCTGATACTTGAAATGAATCTGTATCAATAATCGTAGGCAACGCCCGATTATTCACTAAGATATTTGCTAGCTTGATGTCTCCCAAAACATAACCTTTAAGGTGAATTGCTTGGATAATAGCGGCTATATTCCGCGCTACTACATGAAGAAAATACCAATTAGTTTCTAACTTGTATTTTCTTCTCATTATGGGCGTACAAAGCTTTAATAATGTTTCTGAACCCACCACTTCTGGCATTAAAAACCCAACGACTTTTCCCTGTTTATCTTCTAAGATAGAATAGGGCCAAGCGAAGGAAATATGGTTAAGATGAGCATTAGGATCACTGGGACGATTTCTCACCATTAACTGTAATTTATCAACCCTTTCATTATGGGGATTGTGGTAGATTTTCGCTAAGTACCCATTAAAGTTAGTGTGCCATACTTTCGCTTCGCCACTGTTCGCCAGTTCTTGCGTCAGTGTAATCCAGCGATTCTGTAGTTGACAGCGATAAGTTAAAGACATCAAAAAATCTCCGAGTATTTGTGCTGTTCAGAAAAATTTATATAAGTAGCCTGTGAAAAATAATATTTATATCAATACCTTGTTGTTCATGGGAACTAGAGTTGGTAGTCAGGAACTGACCACTGATTCAAAAGGATTGATTATAGGAACTCCTGTGCCAGCGAAGTCACTCACATTACGGGTGACTAGGATTAAGCCGTAGGTGAGTGCAGTAGCGGCGATCATTTTATCTAGAGCATTATGAGGATTGGGAACGCGCAATTTGCCCCAAACTTGGGCTTCAAGTGCTGTGAAATCTAGAATATGGTCGGTGTAGTCTTCCAAAACAGTCTGCAACCAGGTTTCTAACAGTTCGGCTTGGTGTTGGTCGCCACGATGTCGAATCAGGTCAACTCCTCGCCGCAGTTCGCCAATAGTGATAACGCTAAGATAAAGCGGCGCGGATTGCTCGACAGCTTGCTGGAAAAATTGCAGGACACCGGGGTTGGCTGTGCTTTTTTTACGCAATTCGCTAATAATATTAGTATCAATCAAATACTGGTTTGGCTGTGTCATCTTGAACGCGATCAAAGTCTGAATCGTTGCCAACGTTGGGAATCTGGCGTAGCACCTCTGCTAGGGATTTTCGTTGCGGTTGCAGCAAGGCTTTTTCTAAGATTTGGCGGTGTTCGGCTTCGGCACTGATCCCGTGTTGGCTGGCTCGCTTTTTGAGAGCTTTGACGATGGCTTCATCGATATTGCGGACGATTAAATCTGCCATAGACGACATCCGTTTGAGAGTGGTATTGTATTCTCAACCATTTAAATGATAGCAATGATAGTCAATGATCTTATCCTAGGTTGGGTTGAACGATAGTGAAACCCAACATTTTTTAATAATTGAGTTGGGTTTCGTCAAATCAATTCCTGTAAAATAGCTTCGATTTGTTGTTTTAGAGGAGGAATGTCATTTTCAACAATATCCCAAATAATCTCTAGATTGATACGAAAATATTCATGAATAGTTAAGTTTCTTAGATCGCTGGC
>NZ_JAPZSZ010000264.1:0-4781 GCF_027532095.1 Microcystis sp. LE19-195.1E | reverse complement strand
ATAATTTCCCCTCAAAGGGCAGCTCGAAGTTTTCTGGTGGGGTTGAGGGTAACTCGCTTTTACGGTACATTAGCACTAATTAGAGAAGATGCAAGGGTGATGCAAGGGTTTTAAGAGATTCTAGCAGATTTAAGTGCATTTGGGAAGCTCTCAATCAAGCTAAAAGCCCTTTCCTGTAAGGTTTTTACCATTATTCAGCAAACCCTATTTAATAATTCATCTAGGAAAACCTGTTCTTGCTAAAATAACTCCAATTTTAAGCGCAATCATCCCCCCAAAAACACTGCCGAGCCAATAAATTAAACCGAAAGTCAAGTTTCCCTGCTCTAAAAATTTGTTGACCTCCAAACTATAGGTAGAAAAAGTTGTATAGGAACCACAAAAACCCGTGGCAATCATCAATCCTAATTCTGGGGCAATTATGCGAATATTTTCCCCGACTATAGTAAAGATGTAGCCAATAATTAAACAGCCAGAAAGATTAACAAAAAATGTTCCTAAAAATCCCCATTCTTGACCGAAAATACTTGTAATTAATTCTCCGATATAAAAACGACTCAAAGCCCCAAAAATAGCCCCAATCGCCACGGATAAACTATAACGTCCCCTGAAAAAATCCATGGATTTGTCCTGCTCTTAAATAGTAGATAAATTGGAGAATTAAGTAGCTGGTTATAATTAAATTAAAAAATGGATTTTAGGTTCGATCCCCCCTTAATCCCCCCTTGATAAGGGGGGCATCTGATAGTTTTTAACGCCTACCTACTTAACCTAGAAAAACTTGGGCAATAGCTGCCCCGATTCTCACGGCAATCAATCCGAAAATGATACTAGCAACGGCAAAAACAAGACTGAGAAAATTTTGTTGATTGCGCCAGAGTATCAGGATATCTAAACTATAGGTAGAAAAGGTGGTATAAGCTCCTAAAAATCCCGTTCTCACCATTAAATCTAGTTGGTGGGAATAAAAGGGAACACTGGGTAAAATAGCCCCAAAAAAGCCGATAGCTAGACAGCCAGTTAAATTAATAATAAAGGTTCCATAGGGAAAGCGCAAGCCGAATTTTGCTTTTGTCCATTCGGTAATATGATAACGAGATAACGCCCCCGGAACCGCTCCTGCTACAATTGCGAAAACATCGTTCAAATCTGACATTGTCTCTAATTTTTTTGCTATCTTTGCCTAGGCTCTATGATAATTGATGCGGTTATCGATCGCATGGCCGATATTTTCAGGGGTGTTATTGTTGAGGACAACCCTCTGACTTTAAAATAAAGGGATGAAAATTCAACCGCGTAAACGTTTTGGACAACATTGGTTAAAAGATGAATCGATACTCGATCGCATCATCAGCGCCGCTAATTTACAATCAGAGGATCGGGTATTAGAAATCGGACCGGGTACAGGCATTTTAACCCGTCGTCTTCTCGATGGCGCTCAATTGGTTGTCGCTGTAGAAATCGATCGAGATCTATGGACAATTTTAAATAAAAAATTTGGCCAACAAGATAACTTTCATCTCATACCAGGCGACTTTCTTACCCTTAAACCCGAGCAACTGCCGCCAGTTAATAAGGTAGTGGCTAATATCCCCTATAATATCACCGGTCCGATCCTCGAAAAGCTCCTCGGTTCGATCGCCCATCCCTTCACCCCCCCTTACCAGAGTATTACCCTCTTAGTCCAGAAAGAAGTCGCCGAAAGATTAGTCGCTGTCCCCTCCACCAAAGCTTACAGTGCTTTGAGCGTCCGCATTCAATACCTTGCCGATTGTCAATGGATTTGTGATGTACCCCGGCGGGCCTTTTCCCCACCTCCCCAGGTAGATTCGGCGGTAATTCAGCTTTTACCCCGTGTTTTGCCGAATAATGTCAGTAATGCTGCCTTTTTGTCCACTTTAATTAGCTGGGGTTTTGCCAACCGGCGCAAAATGTTACGCAATAATCTAAAAAATTATCTAGATAGCGATCGATTAAGCCAAATCCTGACACAATTAGAGATTAATCCCCTCGCTCGCGCCGAAGATCTCAGTTTATCGCAATGGATTGACTTGGCGGAAAAATTAGGTCAATTGCCAAAATTTTAGATTTTTTTTCTTGACAAATGCACAGTTATACCCTTCTAGCCCCCGCTAAAATTAACTTATATCTAGAAATCGTTGGCGATCGCCCCGATGGTTTCCACGAGTTAGTGATGGTGATGCAGACGGTGGCATTATGCGATCGCATCACTCTCCGGCCCAACGGATTGCAGGAATTCCGTCTCTTTTGCCATCATCCCCTCGTCCCCCAAGATAGCAGTAATCTCGCCCATCGCGCCGCCACTTTGATGGCGAGGGAATTCCCCCGCATCTTTGCCAATTACGGCGGCATCGATATCAGCATCGACAAATATATTCCCGTGGCTGCCGGTTTAGCGGGGGGGTCCACCAACGCGGCGGCGGTGTTAGTCGGCATCGATTTAATCTGGGAATTAGGCTTAACCCGTCCGGAATTAGAAACTTTGGCGGCAAGATTGGGCTCCGATACTTCCTTTTGTGTGACAGGAGGAACGGTTATCTGTACGGGAAGGGGAGAAATTCTCGATCCGATCGCTCCTCTAACCGGATTATGGGTGATTTTAGCCAAATACGATCATTTATCCGTTTCTACACCCTGGGCCTACCAAAGCTATCGGCAAAAATTTCAAGATACCTATCTGTCTTCTCCAGAGGAATTTCATCACCGTCGTCAGCAGGTGAGTTCTGGGGCTTTGGTACAAGCGATCGCCCAGAAAAAACCAGCCGCTATCGGCAAATTTATCCACAATGACCTCGAAAAGGTGGTTTTACCCGAATTTACCCTCGTAGCCGAGTTAAAACAGGTTCTAGGGGATTTAGGCGGCTTGGGAACGATGATGTCAGGCTCTGGTCCGACGGTTTTTACTCTCTGTTCATCTCAGGAAGTGGCGGAAACTATCGTTAAAGAGGCCCGGGAAATTCTCGTCGCTCCCGATCTACAATTTTGGATAGCTCCAATCACCGATACAGGCATTCAAGTGACTTGAGAAAATGACAATTAACCGCCTTTACCAAGACAACCAAACTCGCGGAATAATTGCCTCTCGATCGCTCATTTCTCGCCTTAAAATTTGCCAAACCTGCTGAAACCATTGTCGCACTTCACCGCTAGAATTGCCCCGATAACGACACAAAAGACCATCTCCTAAAGTGCTAGTAACTCCCATCTCTCCTTCTAGGGAAAAATCTCTCACTTTCTCAATTAAATTTCTGCCCACCGGTTGACCGATATAAACTAAAGTACCGATCAGGGCGCTATCATTTAAACCGGAAAATCCCTCGATCATTTTACCACCCAACAGGCAGGAGCGATCAAGCCATAAAGGTTGTCCAGATCGCCAAATTTCCCAATTAGAATGCCATTCTCCCGCTAAAAATTTCTCCCCTCGCGCACTGCGACCAAAACGGGTAATTTCCCATCCCAACCAACTGCTATTTTCCCCTAAATCCACTCGTAAATGTTGGCGAAATGCCGCCCCATTAAAGATAATTGTTTCTTGAGGTAGCCATTCTAAACTGGCATTGTCATCGATTTTAATCTCGATTAATTGCTGTGCCATCTGACCGTTACTCTGGTAAACTTTTCCGGCAGAAGCAGTGGTAATCAGGGCATTAGTAGCGGCTTGGAGATGAATTTTTTGTTGAAGAACATCACCCCCAACTATTCCCCCCGCCGTGTGTAAAATCACCGTATGACAAAGGTTTTTTCCCTCGGGATAAAAGGGTCTTTGTACTTTTAAAGGGGCGGTAGCATAGAGGTGATTAATCTCGGTTGCGAGATTTTTTTGCGTGTAAATTAGTTCTAGGTTTCCCTGCCACATTATTGATCCTCGGTCATGGTTTCTAGAAATTGCCGATAATTTTCAGGACTGAGATTAATTTTAACTTCTATTTGCTGTTCTTTATCCCTGAACAGTAAAATATATTCACTTGCCGCTTTTTTGCCGACCAGGAGAGGATTTTTGGCTCTTCGGTAATTGTTATGCAAATAATTAACTTAAAATAAAATTCGATGAGAGTACCTACGCTCAAAAATAGCTGAAACCGATACAGGGAGAGACTTAAGGCACAAACAGGTTAATGCTAAAAGATAGACAATTGAGTTAAAATTTGATATAATGGCCAAAAACCAGAGTGTTTTACTTATGATACTTGACAAATTTTTGAACCTAAAAGGAACGTCTATTCAAGGCTATTTGCACCTAGAAAATATCGGTATAGTTTGCCGAATCGAATCGAAAAATAAAAAAGCAACCTGTCCTCGTTGTGGGTTAGAGAGCGATAAACTACACCAAAATCATCGATATTTAGTCAAAGATTTACCGATATCAGGACAACCAGTGTACCTACAAGTTAATCGTCGTCAATTTAAGTGCGATAATTGTCAGAAACCCTTTAGCGAAGAGTTAGATTTTGTCGCCAAGAAACGAACCTATACGAAAAGACTAGCCGAAAATATACTCGAACAATTAAAAGAAGGAGATATTTTAAATGTTAGTCGAATAAATGACGTAACGGAAGAAGAGATTCAAAGAATGATAGAGGACATCGCCGAAGAAATTACAGAGCCAGACCTATCGGAATTAAAAAGACTAGGAATTGACGAAATCGCTCTAGTCAAAGGACAAAAAAATTACTGTGCGGTTTTAGTAAATTTAGATACGGGAAAACTAATAGCTATTCTAGAGAAGCGAACACAAGAAGAATTGAGGGAAACGCTTA
>NZ_JAPZSZ010000120.1:0-14012 GCF_027532095.1 Microcystis sp. LE19-195.1E | reverse complement strand
GTGGTCGAGGGAATCAACAATAAACTTAAACTAATAAAACGGAGAGCCTATGGCTTTAGAAACTTTCGGAATTTTTGGGTTAGAAGTATGTTGTCTTGGCATCTTGTCTGTTGATTTAGCATAAAGGGTAACGAAGAGCCTCTTTTATTCTCTTTTTAGGGACTTGTGATGATTATTTCCCAGTCCAGCAACTGGAAAAAGCTGGTTATTTGCCGTTATTTGCCGCTGCTAATCGCCTTTAGCGGCACTTTTCTCCTGATTACTCCCCCCGCTTTTGCCCTCGAATCCAGTCCCTCCACAGGTTTTAATCCTCAAACTATTCTTTTCGATGCCTTAACTTGGGTGGATAGTTTGGGAGCCGTAGGAGCGATCGCGTTTATAATTATCTATATTCTAGCTACTGTGGCCTTTTTTCCAGGTTCAATCCTGACTTTAGGGGCTGGTGTGGTTTTTGGGGTGTTTTTAGGCTCTTTTTACGTCTTTATCGGGGCAACTATCGGCGCTACTGCCGCTTTTCTGGTGGGACGTTATCTGGCGAGGGGTTGGGTGGCGGAAAAAATTCAAGGTAATAGTAAATTTCAAGCTATCGATGAAGCTGTGGGGAGAGAAGGCTTAAAAATAGTGCTTTTAACCCGTTTATCTCCCATATTTCCCTTTAATCTGCTCAATTATGCCTATGGTGTCACCGGGGTTTCCCTGAAAGATTATCTACTAGGTTCCGCGGGCATGATTCCGGGGACGATAATGTATGTTTATATTGGCTCTTTAGCGGGCAATCTTGCCACTATCGGGACCTCGGCACCAGCCACTAACCCAGTTTTACAATGGACTATTCGCCTGATCGGTTTTATCGCTACCGTTGCCGTCACCCTCTACGTCACAAAAATTGCCCGTCAGGCCCTGGCATCAGTTATCAATGAATAGTCATCAGTTATCGATCAGGGGTGTGGGGGAATGGGGAAGTGGGGGAATGGGGAAGTGGGGAAATTGAACTAAAACCCCAAAACCCCAAAACCTAAAACCTATCTCCCGACTCCTGACTCCTATCTCCTGACTCCCCAAAACGAAAACTTCGTATCTCACCATTAAGATAACTACTTTATTATGTTTGAAAATAGCTCTAGGGAAGTTAATGTTCTCCCCATGGACGAACATAATCAAAAATTAGTTAATTATGTTCATCCTGCCGATTGGGTCAATCCACAACCCCAAGATTGTTATGATTTAGTCGTCATTGGTGCGGGTACTGCGGGTTTAGTCGTAGCGGCGGGAGCGGCGGGTTTAGATATAGGTTTAAAAGTGGCTTTAGTGGAAAAACACCTCATGGGGGGAGATTGCCTCAATTTCGGTTGTGTTCCTTCCAAATGTCTGATTCGTTCCTCTAGAATTATCGGGGAAATTGAGAAAGCCAAAAAATTAGGAATTAATATTGGGGATACTAGGGTAGATTTTGCCAGAGTCATGACCAGAATGCGGCAAATTCGCGCCGATATTAGCCATAATGATTCGGTGCAACGTTTCCAAAAACTAGGTATCGATGTCTTCTTGGGTAGCGCTCGTTTTTTAGGACAAAATGCTGTGGAAGTGACGGGAAAAACCCTCGATTATAAAAAAGCTGTCATTGCCACTGGTGCTGGGGCCTTTCATCCCGATATCCCCGGACTAAAAGAGGCGGGATTTTATACCAATGAAACAATTTTTTCCCTAACAGAATTGCCTCCCCGATTAGCTGTTATCGGTGGCGGGCCGATTGGTTGTGAATTAGCCCAAGCTTTTCAACGGTTAGGCGCGCAGGTGATTTTATTTCATAATCATTCCCATCTTTTGAATAAAGAAGACCGAGAAGCGGCCGAAATTATTGAGAATACTTTGCTGCGGGAAGGAATGCAATTGATTCTCTCCTGCCAAATTGAACGGGTGACAACAAATGAGCGGGGTAAAACCATTGAATATACAAGCAACGGTCAAGGAGCAACTATCACCGTTGACGAGATTTTAGTCGGTGCTGGCCGGGAGCCTAATGTGTCAGGATTAAATTTAGAAGCGGTAGCCGTGGAATACGATACTCGTCGGGGAGTCAAAGTTAATGATTATCTGCAAACTACTAACCCGAAAATTTATGCGGCCGGTGATATCTGTATGGATTGGAAATTTACCCATGCCGCCGATGCAGCCGCCCGTATTGTGATTAAAAATACCCTCTTTTCTCCCTTCGGTTTCGGACGCTATAAGCTCAGTAATTTAGTTATGCCTTGGGTCATTTATACCGACCCAGAAATCGCCCATGTGGGCATGGATGAAACCCAAGCACAAGCCCGGGGATTGGCCACTAATACTATTAAAATTCCTTTGAGTATAGTCGATCGAGCTATCGCTGATGGGGAAACAGCAGGTTTTTTAAAAATTATTCACAAACAAGGTTCCGACCAAATTTTAGGAGCCACTATCGTCGCCACCCACGCCGGTGAGATGATTTCTCAAATTACCACCGCTATGGTTGCTAAAATCGGACTGCGTAAACTCTCTCTTGTTATTCATCCCTATCCCACCCAAGCGGAAGCGATTAAAAAGGCCGCCGATGCCTATCGTCGAACTCTCTTGACTCCTAATAGTAAAAAATTCTTGGCATTGTTGACTAAATTATCGGGTTAAAATCAGTTATCAGTTATCAGTTATCAGATTTGCGTTTTCAGTCCACTGATAACTGAAAATACTTCCCAACTCCCACTCTGCAATAACTACTGGCAGCCAGAAATACGTTCTTTCCGTATCATACTTTGTGCTTTTTGTCAAAAAAACTTTTTTTTTGCAATAAAACTACACAAAAAAAAGATCATCGTTGTGGGTGAAATTGACTGATTTACCCGTCTTAATTAGGATCACCTTCTAGGTGTGGCAAGGGTTTCAACCATTGCTGCCCAAAAAAGCACAAAATAAGCCACTATGAAATTCTATCAAATCGCTGTAACCATTGGAACATCGTCGTTAAATAAAAATCTTTCTCAATTAATTCTTAAGAATTTGTAAATATTGCGAAATGTTAATTTAAATATTCTCAAGTTTCTGGAGTCAATAGATAATTTTTACTTATCTTTATCAAAAAATAGAACTCCTGCAAAATCCAACATCTACCATTGAGTTAGAAGTCAGTATTGAGGAGTCAGTATTGAGGAGTCAGTATTCAGGAGATAGGAGATAGGAGACAGGTTTTAGGTGTTGGGGGTTGGGGTTTTGGGGTTTTAGTTCAATTTCCCCACTTCCCCCCGCAACGCGCACGCAGTGGTCTCCCCATCTCCCCACACCCTACACCCCACACCCCACACCCTACACCCCACACCCCAATTCTTATGAGAGATTCCCTATCGAGCCATCTAAGAGTACAACAACATTGCCTCAATCAAGTCAAATTAGCCGTGAGAAAGCAGGGCTTTAGCAGTCAACGCTCCTTAGCTAAAGAAGCTGAATTTAGTCTGGCTATTGTCAGTAACTTCCTGACCGGTAAACCGGTAGAAAAAGCCACTTTTGCCCAAATTTGTCGTCGATTATGCCTCGACTGGCAAGAAATCGCCGCCCTGAATTTTCAGCTAACAGCACCCCCTCAAGACAAAATTCTGGTTAATTCTCCATCCAAGAGCGAAAAATTGGACACATTACCCCCCTATCCCAATGGGGCAGTTCCCCTTGGTTCCCCATTTTATTTAGAACGTCTTCCCCTCGAAGAACAGATAAGGCAGGAAATCAAGAAACCGGGGGCTTTAGTGCGGATAAAAGCCCCGAAAGAAATGGGCAAAACTTCCCTACTTTTGAGAATGCTCGATTTTGCCAAACAGCAAGGCTACCGCACGGTGAGTTTGAACTTAGAACAGGTGGACCAGGCCATTTTGAGTGATTTAAACCAATTTTTGCGCTGGTTGTGTGCCAATGCCGCCCGTCAACTACAGTTAAAACCGCAATTAGATGAGTATTGGGATGAGGATTTAGGCAGCAAGATTAGCTGTACGGTTTACATTCAAGACTATCTGCTTGAATCGATTACCGCCCCCATTGTCCTCGCTGTCGATGAACTTAATCAGATTTTTGAACATCCCCAAGTGGCCAAGGATTTTTTACCGCTGCTGCGTTCTTGGTACGAAGAAGCCAAAACCCTGCCTATTTGGCAAAAACTCCGTCTTATCGTCGTCCATTCCACAGAAATTTATGTTCCCCTGCAGCTCAATCAATCCCCCTTTAACGTGGGATTCCCCGCACAGTTAAGTCATTTTAGTCTTGAGGAGGTATTACAATTAGCCCAACGTTATCAACTCACCTGGGAAAATCAGGAAAAAGTCAAACAATTGATGGAGCTAGTGGGAGGACACCCGGCTTTGGTACAAACTGCCCTCTACTATCTCAGTCGGGAGGAAATAACCATGACGCAAATATTAACCAGTGCCACCTCTGTCACGGGGATTTATGCCCATCACCTGCGGCGCCATTGGGCGGTATTAGAACAACAGCCTGAACTAGCAAAAGCCCTCGATCGGGTGATGAGCGCGGTGGAACCCGTACAATTAGACCCAATTCTCGCTTACAAACTCAGCAGTATGGGACTACTCAAACAATCAGGAGATAAAGTAGTACCAGGCTATGAATTGTATCGACGCTATTTTTTAGAGGTGAAATCCTCTATCAGTTATCAGTAAACAGTAATCAGTAATCAGTGAAAGGCAGGGTGTGGGGAAGTGGGGAAGTGGGGGAATGGGGAAGTGGGGGAATGGGGAAGTGGGGAAGTGGGGAAATTGAACTAAAACCCCAAAACCCCAAAACCCCAACACCTAAAACCTATCTCCTGTCTCCTGCCTCCTAAATACTGGCTCCCGACTCCTATCTCCTGACGACCGACGACCGGCTCCTAACCCCACCAACAAACTTTTTGCCGCAAACCCTACTTATGAATATGTCAATCAAAGATACTGTCCAAAATACTGTCAACGTTAGTAATTTTAGTCGCTCGCAACTAGGTCAACCGGATGAGAACAATTTATATCAAGCAGTCGCCACAGTTACCGAGGGACATTGGCCGGAAAATCTGTCGGGATACGTTTTTATCGTCTGTCCTTTTCATAGAAAAAATGACCGTCATTTGTTCTCTGGCGAGGGTGTAATTATTAAATGGGACTTGCAAGGGAAAAATAATCAAGTTAATGTTTACAGTAAAAAACTAAAAACTTGGGATAGTTTCTGGCGAAAAGTTTTACCGATATTTAATATTAGTCAAGCCACTTTTCCTGCCGTGGTCAGCATTCTGGGTTCTTCGGAAATAGCGAATACTGCTATGGTTAAACTAGAAAAAGTTTCCGAAGATGAACAACTAGAAGAAACCCGATTAATTCTCACTGCCGATGCGGGACGTTACTGGGAAGTGGATCCCGTTTCCCTTGATACTATCACTCCGATTGGTTATTTTGACCAACATCTTGTTTCCGTGCCTTTGTCTTTTTTCCCAGTCCTAGAAAATACCGCTCATCCCTTCTACGACAAAAAAACCAAAGAATTTATCACCTGTGAATTAAAGCTAAAAATTGTATCAGGAGGTATGTTAAAAGACTTAGATAACTCGGTGTATATTGTGCTTTGGGATCAACAAAAACAACTTAAACCCTGGAAACTACAGGGAACTATCCTCGATGGTAGTCCCCATTCGGTCATCGTCACCGAAGATTATATCATGATTCCCGATATGCCTTTTCAGATGGGAGTAGCCAAACTATTAGGTATCAGAATCAAGCCTGAAGAAACCTATCCGAAAACTCAAATTTATCTGGTTAAACGTCAAGACCTTAAGGAAGAAGAAACCACCGTTCCCTCGCAATTAATTACCTTCAATGGCGACAGTTATCACTTCCTTTGTAATTACCATAGTATCAACGGTCAAATTCAGCTTGTGGCCATCCAAAACGCCACTATTAGTTTAACCGAAGCGATCGAAAAAGACGATATCCAACATTTTACCGGTCAGGGTTATCCCCCCGAATACCACGGCATTCCCTGGATGTTTTCCTTTGACCCCGGAGTGCTGCGCAAAGTGGTTATCGAAGATGCCAGGGTGATGAGCGAACAAGCTTTCATCCATCCGGGGTGGTTCTCTACCACTCTCTACACCGCCGACCCGCGGGAATTGGAACAGGGATACAGCGCTATTTATCAGGTTTATGCCGGTTATGTGCGCGAATTAATCTGTCGTCGTCAGTATATGGATTGTCGCGACCAGAGTAATCGCATCCTCAGGGATGCCGAACTTCCCTGTCATGACTTGCCCTCGGTATTAGCCAAGGTTCCCTTCGATAAGGATTGGAATCAGTTAACTGAACAGATTAGCCAAGAAAAAAATGCCAGTGATACTCATGTATCACATTTAGGTCGGGAACTACTGGATTTTTATGTTTGTCCCGATGGCTATATTTTAGATAGCATTCAGTTTATTCCCCAAGAACAGGGCTATCTATTTACGACGGTTTTAACCCCGACCAGAGTATTAGAAGCTTGGTTATTTGAGCCTGACAATCTCAAGGGCGGACCGATTGCTAAACTGAGTTTGCCGGAAGATGTTCACTTTGGTTTTACCTTGCATTCCGAGTATTTCGAGCAAGTGCTGCCTTCTCCCCGTCCTTCCGTCTCACAGGTAAATCGAGTCCTGTCAGCCTTGCGGAGTCTTGTTTTAGTTCCCGTAGAATTTTTCTTGGGGAGACCCGCAGCCATTTACAATCGCCAAGTAAAAAAATGATTGTTCTCAACGGATACGACATTCTTGCCCAAATCTACGAAAGTGTTAACTCGGAAGTCTATCGGGCTATTCGCACCGCCGATAATCAACCCGTTATCCTCAAAATCCTCAAGCAAGAATATCCAACCGCACAAGAACTAACCCACTACAAACAGGAGTATAAAACCATCTGCGGCCTGAACTTCGAGGGGGCGATTAAAGCCTATGGTTTAGAAACCTACCGCAGAACTCCCGTGATTATTTTGGAAGATTTCGGGGGTATATCCTTAAAAAAATGGCTAGAGGGCAAACCCCTGGCCTTAAGGGACTTTTTAAGCCTTGCACCCCGAATAGTGGCTAATTTAGAGAAAATTCACAACGCCAAGGTTATTCACAAAGATATTAATCCTGCCAATATAGTTCTTAACCCCGAAACCGGACAAATTAAAATCATCGATTTTGGCATTGCCAGCGTCCTGCTGCGGGAAAATCCGGGGCTAAAAAATCCCAACGTTCTAGAGGGGACTTTAGCCTATATTTCTCCCGAACAAACCGGACGGATGAATCGCAGTCTCGATTACCGCACGGATTTTTATTCCTTGGGCGTTAGCTTCTATGAACTTCTCACCGGACAATTACCTTTTCGGGCTAACGATGCTTTGGAATTAGTTCACTGTCATCTAGCTAAACAACCCTTGGAGATTAATAGTCTCGTCAAGGAGGAAATTCCCCCGGTGGTGGAGGCAATCATCAGGAAACTGATGGCTAAAACCCCCGAGGAACGATACCAAAGTGCCTACGGTATTCGGGCAGATTTAGAAGAATGTTTAAGACAACTGGAAACAACGGGTAAAATTGAGGATTTTGTCATCGCTAGGCAAGATCTAGCCAATCAGTTCCAAATTCCCCAAAAACTCTACGGTAGGGAGGCAGAAATCGCCACTCTCCTCACTGCTTTTCAACGGGTAGCCACGGTGGATAAAAACTCCTCTCACACCGAACTGATGCTAGTTACGGGTTATTCTGGCATGGGTAAAACCACCTTGGTTAGGGAAATTTATCAGCCAATTACTGAAAAACGCGGCTTTTTTATCTCTGGTAAATTTGACCAGTTTCAGCGCGATATTCCCTATGCTGCCGTGATTAGCGCTTTGACTCATCTGGTTAAGCAACTTTTGGGGGAAAGTCAGCCACAACTGCAACTATGGCGACAAAAACTCCTCAAGTCTTTGGGGGCGAATGCACGGGTTATTATTGATGTGATTCCCCAACTAGAATTAATTATCGGTCCACAACCAGAGGTGTTACAATTAGGAGCGATCGCTACTCAAAATCGCTTTAATTTAGTCTTTAAAAATTTTATTCGGGTCTTTTGTTCCCCGGAACACCCCTTAGTCATCTTTCTCGATGATTTGCAATGGGCAGACTTGGCTAGTCTCCAGTTAATAGAATTAATTATGCTCGATGGCGATATGGACTATTTGTTTTTAATTGGCTCCTATCGCAGTAATGAAATTAATTCCACCCATCCCCTAACCGCTACTCTCGATAAATTAGAGCAGGGGGGCATAATTATCAATCAAGTTATTTTAAGACCTCTGGGTCCTGCACAGGTCAATCAGTTAATTGCTGACACCTTAAATCATTCACCAGAATATGTGCAATCTTTGGCCGCTTTAGTCTGGCAAAAAACCCACGGTAATCCTTTTTTTGTCAATGAATTTCTCAAAACTATCTACTGGGAAAATTTGCTATTTTTCCAACCAGGGCAGGAAACAGCCACTAAAACCGACAATAATAGGGGTTATTGGCAATGGCATCTCGGCCAAATTCAAAGGATTGGCAGTACCGATAATCTGATTCAATTTATGATGGGCAAAATGCAGAAATTGCCCCCCGAAACCCAGGAAATTTTAAGTTTAGCAGCTTGTCTTGGGGCAGAGTTTAATTTATATAGTCTGGCAGTAATCTCTGAAAAATCACCTCCAGAACTTTTACCAATTTTAACTTCTAGTAGCGAAGCTGGTTTAATTATTCCCCTCTCAGAATTGGATGAACAATTACTGATTCAAGAATATAAATTTGCTCATGATCGCATTCAACAAGGAGCTTACGCTCTCATCGAAGACAGCAAAAAATCTTTAATTCATTTGAAAATTGGTCGCCTACTTTGGCAGCATACTGCCGCCAATGAATTATCGGAAAAGATTTTTAAAATAGTCGATCATCTCAATCTTGGTTATCAACTAATTAGCGAGGAAAAAGAACGAGAGTCAGTGGCTAACTTGAATTTACTAGCAGCCCAAAAGGCAAAAGCCGCTAATGCCCAAACTGGAGCCTTAAAATATATTAAAATCGCTCAAAAACTTCTCAAAAAATCCAGATGGAAAAATAACTATCAACTGACTTTAAATATTTATTCTGAAGCCACAGAAATCGCCTATTTAAGTGGGAACTTTGAGCAGATGCAACGCTGGGCTAATCTCGTATTAAAACAGGCAAAAACAACCCTAGATAAGGTGAAAGTTTATGAAGTCATCATCGAAGCCTATCACGCCCAAAATCAAGAACTAAAAGCGGTAGAAATTGGTTTATCCGTCCTCAAAAGCCTAGATTTCGAGATTCCTGAATCCTTACAATCATCAGATATTCAAAAAGAACTAACTAAAACCGGACAAAAATTAGCGGGTAAAAATATCAAAGATTTAATTAATTTACCGCCGATAAATGAAGAAGAAAAATTAGCAATCATGAAGATAGCAAGTGCCATATTTTCTCCTGTTTATATTGCCGCCCCTCATCTCTTACCCATCCTAGTATCAAAACAGGTTAACTTATCAATTGAATACGGCAATAGTTATCTAGCGGCTTTTACTTATGTCAATTATGGCTTAATTCTTTGTGGTCTTTTAGAAGATTGGGAAACGGGTTATCAATTTGGACGATTAGCTTTAAACATTGCTGATAAATTTCATGCCAAAGCCCTGATGCCGAAAATAATTGCCGTCTTTTCCGCCACTATTAGTATCTGGAAAGAACCGATTAAAAATTCCCTGTCCTTGTTAAAATCTTCCTATCAAACCGGTTTAGAAATGGGCGATCTCTACTACGGAACAACCTGCGCCTATCTTTACTGTTTTCATTCCGCCTTTATCGGACAGGAATTAACCGAATTAGCCCAAGAAATAGCTAACTATGATCTGGCTTTTGTTAAGCTCAAACAAGAAAACCCCCGCAACTATCTAAAAATCTATGGTCAAACAGTTTTAAATCTGCTGAGGCACTCGGAAAATCCCGGTCATTTAGAAGGACAGTACTATCAAGAAACTATTATGTTACCGTACCATCTAGAGGCTAATGATCTCTTCGGTCTCTGTGCTTTATTTGTTAATAAATTATACCTTTGTTATCTATTTGGACAGTACGAACCAGCCATTGAAAATGCTAACCAAGCCCAAAATTATCTAGGGGGAGCTACCGCTACTTTATTGATTCCTCTGCATAATTTCTATGATTCCCTCGCCCATTTAGCTATTTATAATCATCTGGACAATGACCAAAAACAGCAAGTATTAGAACGAGTGACGAATAATCAGAAAAAGCAACAGGAATGGGCGAATCAAGCCCCCCCTAACTATCTCCATAAATTTTATTTAGTGCAAGCGGAAAAGGAGCGGGTACAGCAATCCTATCTAGAAGCCATAGAAAATTATGATCTAGCCATTGCTAAAGCCAAGGAAAATGAATACATTAATGAAGAAGCACTGGCTAACGAACTAGCGGCGAAATTCTATCTCGATTGGGGTAAAGTAAAAATTGCCAAAACCTACATCAATGAAGCTGCTTATCTCTATTCTCTTTGGGGAGCAACAGCTAAAGTCAAAGATATAGAAAGCCGTTATTCTCAGTTAATGGTCAATAATTATGGTTCCAATTCCCTGACCGAAACTAGGAAAACTACCACCAGAAAAAATTCAGTTAGTCATGCGGGAGAACTGTTAGATTTAGCCACGATTATGAAGGCCTTCCAAGCCATTTCTAGCGAGATAGTTTTAGATAAATTACTCGCCACCCTGATGAAAATTCTCATCGAAAATGCTGGGGCGCAGCTGGGCTATCTTATCCTAGAAAGCGGCGGACAACTATTGATCGAAGCCTCCGGTTCGGTGCAGGAAGATGGGGTGACAGTCTTTAAATCTCATGCCATCGAAGAACATCTTCCCGTCTCAATTATTAACTATGTAGCCCGGAGCGGTCAAACCGTTCTTAATGACGATGCTGCCCATGAGGGCAATTTTAGCAATGATTCCTATATTAAAACCCATCAAACCAAATCCCTGCTCTGTTCGCCCCTCCTCGACCAAGGACAACTGCGGGGAATTGTCTATCTAGAAAATAATCTCACCGTCGGGGCTTTTACCCAAGAAAGATTGGAAGTGCTGCAACTGCTCTCCAGCCAAGCGGCGATCGCAATTACTAACGCCAAACTCTACGCCGAAATCAAAGCCAAACAGAGACAACTAGCGCAATTTTTAGAAGCGATGCCAGTGGGGGTATTCGTCCTCGATGCTGGCAGTCAACCCTATTATGCCAATCAAACCGCCCAAGAGATTTTAGGAAAAGAGATAGTTAATATCACCACGGCTAATCAGTTGGGGGAAACCTATCAGTTATATCAAGCTGGAACCGATCGATTGTATCCCACAGAATACCATCCGATTGTCCGAGCTTTAAGGGGGGAAAAAAACACGATGGATGATCTAGAAATTCACCAAGGAGAGAAGATTATTCCCCTAGAAGTGTATGCCACGCCCGTTTTTGACGAAAAAGGAGAAATTATCTATGCGATCGCCGCTTTTACCGATATTACCGAACGAAAACAGGCGGAAGCGGAACGGATTCGCTTTACCGAAGAATTAGCCGAGTATAGCCGCACCCTAGAACAGAAAGTGCAGGAGCGCACCCTAGAACTCAGCCAAACCCTAGAAATTCTCAAGGCCACCCAAGCAGAATTACTGTTTGAAAACGAACTCCTCAAAACTAACGAACAATCTAGCACCTTTGACTACCAAGTGGGGGGCAGTTTACCCATGGATGCCCCCACCTACGTGGTCCGCGCCGCCGACCGTTATCTCTATAAAGCCCTCAAACGCGGCGATTTTTGCTATGTTCTCAATCCCCGTCAAATGGGCAAGTCTAGTTTAATGGTACGCATGATCGACCACCTCCAACACGAGGGGGTCTGTTGCGCTCCCATTGATTTAACCCGCATCGGCAGCGAAAATGTCACTCCCGACCAATGGTACAAGGGGATAGCCTTCGAGTTAGGGCGACGTTTTGGACTGCTCAAAAGGGTCAATCTCAAAGCTTGGTGGCAAGAACGGGAAGATGTCTCGGCAGTACAGCGCTTGGGCGAATTTATCGAAGAAGTGTTATTGCTGGAAGTGGGGATCGTGGAAGGTTCTCCCCCGAAACCGATCGCGATTTTTATCGATGAAATTGATAGCGTTTTGGGCTTAAATTTCGCGGTTAATGACTTTTTTGCCCTGATTCGTTCCTGCTATAACCAGCGTGGTTTTAACCCGCTCTATCGGCGTTTGACCTTCGCTTTCTTCGGTGTTGTCACCCCCTCCGATTTAATTACCGACCACCAAATCACTCCTTTTAATATCGGTCATTCGATTCAATTGGAGGGTTTTAAGGAACACGAAGCACAGCCTTTACTGCGCGGATTGGCCGAGAAAGTTAGTAACCCGCAAACTGTCTTAAAAGAAGTCTTTGCTTGGACAAACGGTCAACCTTTTCTGACCCAAAAACTCTGTCAGTTAATTCGCACCGCCGCCTCGCCGATTCCCCCCAATGGTGAGGCCTCCTGGATTGAGGACTTGGTACAGAAGAAGATCATTGACAATTGGGAGGCTCAGGATGAACCGGAACATCTGCGGACTATTCGCGATCGGCTTCTCAACAGTCATCGCTCCCAGTTGCTCCTGAGACTCTATGAACGGATTTTAAGGGAAAAAGAGGTGATTGCCGAGGATAGCCCTCCAGAAAAAGAGTTACTTTTATCGGGGTTAGTGATCAAAGACCAAGGCCGGCTGCGGGTCCATAATCCCATCTATCAAGCAATCTTTAACCTCCATTGGCTGACCCTGGCAAAATCAACCTAATACTAAATCCTGTTTAAAAGGCATAGGATAGTGGGAAGTTAAAGTTGGATTGGGAGTTAATCAAACTATTAAAAACGGATTTGCTATTACACCCTAAGCGATCGCTGATTGAGCGGCACTCGCTCCTATCATTCCAGAGATCAAAACCCTTGAAGTCCCCAAAAACTCCAAAATCTGAATCCCTAGTTAAGGAGAGGAATGTAAAGATTTATTAAATATAGAGAAATTGCGGCATGGGATATGATGGATATGGTTGCCTATTAGTCTAAGTCAGATGAATATCGAACAAGTTATCATTAAAAACCTCAGAAAACTTCCCTTAGAAAAACAACAAGAAGTCTTATCTTTCACCGAATCTCTCATCGCCAAAACTTCACTTCCTTTGCCAGATCCGACTCTTACCCCTGAACAGCGAGCCGCTAAATGGATGAGTTGGGTACAAAGCCATTCCTCTAATAATCCCCCTTTACCTGATGAAGCTTTACACCGTGACACAATGTACGAAGATTAATGACCCAATATTTACTGGATACTAACATTCTCTTACGAGCTAGTGACCCTAACTCATCAAGTTATCCCCTAATCATGAATGTTGTTGACATGATTATTAGACAAGGGGGAGAATGTTTGATTACTTCTCAAATTTTAATTGAATTTTGGGTTGTAGCAACACGCCCTAAGGATGTTAATGGACTAGGTTGGACAAAACAAAAAACACAACAGGAAATTAACCAAATTTTATCTCAATTTTCTTTATTAGCAGAAACCCCAGATATTTTCCCCCTTTGGTTTCAATTAGTCACCACCTACAACATTAAAGGAAAACGCACTCATGATATTAGGCTTCTTGCTGTCATGAAAGCTTCTAACATTACCCATTTACTAACCTTTAATTCTGATGACTTTATCCCTGTCCCCAATATTACCATCGTTCATCCTCAAGATTTCATTAATTGCCAATAATTAGGGCTTGCTGAAAAAGTCATTGAAAAGTACAGGTCTCTTAATCAATGATTTCACTTAGCTACAAGCATAAGCTTTAGTTGTTGATTAATTTTTAAGTTATAACTTATCCTAATCATTGACCGAGAAAAAGTGCT
>NZ_JAPZSZ010000279.1:0-16672 GCF_027532095.1 Microcystis sp. LE19-195.1E | reverse complement strand
GAGAATTTGAAAATAAAGAAGAACTGGAAAAAGTAGTCAATCAGCTTTTAAATGAAGGGGGATTGATTATTAAATGGAGTAGAAAACTTAAAAATAAGGGTAATGCTGTCAATGTAACTTAAATGCGTAAAAGCTTATCTAATTTTACCTTAAATATTTTCTGGAAGCATCTCAATTTTGCCAGTGGAGTGACAGCATAACCCCTTCCTATATAATAAAATGTTAAGTTTAGACTCGGCTTGAGCTATGTCTTTTAGCCTATAACAGTTTCTATCTTCTTGTCAAACCAAGGATTCTAACTATTTTTTGAGATAACTTTAAGTCTCAATATCTTCCTTGATTGTTACTATTTTTACATAACTACTCTAGGAGAGCCTTTATGGTTTATCTGAGTTAAGTATGCTAAAATGATAACACCGCTTCATTAAAAACTGATTTGAGCCAATTGTTTTTATTACAAATATTTTACACACTTCAAGCAAGAGGGCTACGCCACTACTACCAAATCATTACCGTCCGCACCAACCACCATCGACAAAGAAGCGTCAGAAACTCGCCCCTTGGCGAAGCGGTGGGGAATAGTTCATTACTCCCACAGTTTTATATTTTCTTTAGACATGGACTGTCCTAAAACCTGCTCAGAGCGGCCAAAAGTCAGAAAATAGAAATAAAGGTGCGATTGGAGAACTTGAGCAGCGATCGCACCCGTCAGCCGCCATTGGAGAAAGATAAAGTTATGGCAGATAACTACAGAAGTCGTATTGTTACCCAAGGTACCCAACGCAGTCCTAATCGGGCCATGTTAAGAGCGGTAGGTTTTGGGGATGAGGACTTTAGCAAACCAATCATCGGCATCGCTAACGGATTTAGCACCATTACCCCCTGTAACATGGGAATTAATGATTTAGCAATGCGTGCCGAAGCAGGGACCAGATTAGCGGGGGGAATGCCGCAACTTTTCGGGACTATCACCATTAGTGACGGGATTTCCATGGGAACAGAAGGGATGAAATATTCTCTCGTTTCTAGGGAAGTAATCGCCGATTCCATTGAAACCGTCTGTAATGGTCAAAGTCTCGATGGAGTCCTCGCTATCGGGGGTTGTGACAAAAATATGCCGGGGGCAATGATTGCCATGGCCCGGATGAATATTCCCGCTATTTTCGTCTATGGTGGCACGATTAAACCGGGGCGCTACAAAGATTGCGATTTAACCGTGGTCAGTTCCTTTGAAGCCGTGGGACAGTACAGCGCCGGTAAAATCAGTGAAGAAGACCTCATCGGAATCGAACGCAACGCTTGCCCCGGGGCCGGTTCCTGTGGTGGAATGTTTACTGCTAATACCATGTCTTCCGCTTTTGAAGCCATGGGCATGAGTTTACCCTATTCCTCGACCATGGCCGCCGAAGATGCGGAAAAAGCCGATAGTACCGAAGAATCGGCCAAGGTTTTGGTCGAGGCGATTAGAAAACAGATTCTCCCTAGCCAAATTTTGACCCGTAAAGCCTTTGAGAACGCTATTTCGGTAATTATGGCGGTGGGAGGTTCCACTAACGCTGTGCTGCACCTTTTAGCCATTTCCCGCACCATCGGGGTAGAATTATCGATCGATGATTTTGAAACTATCCGGCAGCGAGTACCGGTTATCTGCGATCTTAAACCCTCCGGGCGTTACGTTACCGTGGATCTGCACAAAGCCGGCGGTATTCCCCAAGTGATGAAAATTCTCCTGGTTAATGGTTTACTACACGGGGATGCTCTCACCATTAGCGGTCAGACTATCGCCGAGATTTTAGCCGATATTCCCGACCAACCGCCCTCAGGCCAAGACGTTATCCGTCCTTTTAGCAATCCTGTCTATAAAGAGGGTCATTTAGCCATTTTAAAAGGAAATCTGGCCACGGAGGGGGCGGTGGCCAAAATTAGCGGCGTGAAAACTCCGGTAATCACCGGACCGGCGCGGGTGTTTGAGTCGGAAGAAACCTGTTTAGAGGCAATTTTAGCGGGAAAAATTCAAGCCGGGGATGTGGTGGTTGTCCGTTACGAGGGACCAGTAGGCGGACCGGGTATGCGGGAAATGTTAGCCCCCACTTCGGCAATTATCGGCGCCGGTTTAGGGGATTCCGTGGGATTAATTACCGATGGTCGTTTTTCCGGGGGAACCTATGGCATGGTGGTCGGTCACGTCGCTCCGGAAGCGGCGGTGGGTGGTACAATTGCCCTAGTAGAGGAAGGGGATCAAATCACTATTGATGCTCGTCAACGTCTCTTGAGTTTAAATGTATCGGAAGAAGAATTAGTCCGTCGTCGTAACCATTGGCAACCGCGCCCCCCACGCTATAAAACGGGAATTCTCGGCAAATACGCCAAGTTAGTCTCCTCTAGCAGTCTCGGCGCTTTAACGGATCTGAATCTGTTCTAAAAGTATAACGGGGAATGGCGATCAATTGCGATCGCCATTTCCCCCACTGCCCACCGAACACCCCCACTGATAACTGATAACTGATAAGACTGACGGCTCTAATTAGGGTTTGCGGCAAAAAGTAGGGGCGAAGCATTCGGATAGAAAATCTACGGTTTCACCGATAGGTTATTGCCCGAATGCTTCGCCCCTACAGGACGCGGGCCGATGAAGACACAAGGTTTTGAAGCATGATTCTCTCAAAATCTGGCACCTGTTTCGCTCGTAAAGCCACAAAACCCTTACCTTGCCTACATTTCACATTTATTCAGCCAGCCCTAATTAATGCTCATTCTTAATTCTCCTGCCTCCTGACGACCGACTCCTGACTCCGTTAAAGATTAATAACTATGACCTATCTACTCACTGTCTATCGAGCGCTCGAATGCCGTCCAGATACCTATCGGGACTGGTATGACCAAGGCAATATTTTAAAAGAAAGAATGGACTATTTTGGAGCCTTAATCAGCTACGAAAAAGCCTTAGAATATTATCCAGATGATTATTGGGCATGGTACAAAAGGGGTATGATACTAGAAGACTTGGGAATGTATGAAGAAGCGGCTCAAAGTTATGCTAACGCCGCACAGGTAAAGGATGATAACTATTGGGCTTGGTACGATCAAGGTTGTGTTTATCTACAGGAATTAAAGGACTACGAAAAAGCGATCGCTTGTTTTCAACGGGCCCTAAGTCATAGTCCGGGGGACTATTGGGCCGCCTACCGGCAAGGAGAGGCCTATCGATTGCTCAAAAACTACGAACGCGCTATCACTTTTTATGATCTGGCCTTGGGGGCGCGACCCCGGGATTATTGGGCCTGGTATCGTCGCGGCGACGCTTTCCGGGATTGGGGCAATCCCCAAGAGGCTTTATTTAATTATCGTACCGCCCTCGATATCCGACCGCAAGATTACTGGTCCTGGTATCAACAGGGTGTGATCTTACAGGAATTACAGCGTTTACCAGAAGCGATCGCCTGTTATGAAGAATCATTAAAAATCGATCAAGATGATCGCTATGCGTGGTATAATGCCGCCTGCTGTTATGCCGCCCTCGGTCAACAACAAAAAGCGATCGACTGTTTACGGGAAGCTCTAGACATAGAACCGGATATATGTGGCGAATTAGTGCGTAATAACTTTGTTTTCGATGGTTTAAGGCAAAATGAAACCTTTAATGACCTCTTGAGTTGCTATTCCCCCAGCTAAAGTCTTTTTGCAGCACCTAGGGTTTGCTGAAAGGGTTTGTCGTGGGGTGTGTGGAATTTTCGGCATTTTCAGGGAAAAAGTGCCGAAAACTTCCCCCCGATTGCTCCAATATCTAGCACTTTTTTGATGGCAAAAAAGCCTAAAAATATTAGCCAACAAGGTTTTTAGATTTATTCAGCCAGTCTGGATTAGCTACAATTGCAATTAGAGAAAAATTATTGAGAATCTTATGCGAGAACTAGACAGAGACAAAACCATCGAACAACTGAACGAAATCATGGAATTTGAACTAGCGGGAGTTGTCCGTTACACCCACTATTCCCTGATGGTGACAGGTCCCCATCGCATCCCCATCGTCCAATTTTTCCAGACTCAGGCCACGGAGTCCCTCACCCACGCGCAACAAGTTGGGGAAATTCTCACCGGTTTAGAAGGTCATCCTAGCTTAAAAATTGCCCCAATCGAGGAAAGCTATGAACATAATATCAAAGCAATCTTGAGTGAGAGCCTCAATCATGAGAAAAAATCCCTTGATTTGTACAAAGCACTCCTAGAAACCGTCGAAGATGCCAGTATTTACCTAGAAGAATTCGCTCGCGGTATGATCGGACAAGAAGAATTACACAATCTGGAAATTCGCAAGATGCTGCGGGATTTTGCTTAAGCTAGGATCAAGCTAGAGTTTATCCACTAGCTTATGAATCTTAGTTCCGCTTTACCCACTTTTATTATCACTCTCCGGGAAGGTTTCGAGGCCGCTTTAGTGGTGGGAATTGTCCTCGCTTGTTTACAAAAATCGGGTCGATCGCAACTTAACTCATGGGTGTATCGTGGTATTGGTGCGGGAGTGGTGGCTAGTGTTTTGGTCGGTATTTTGCTAGGGGGAATCCTTTTGCAAGTGGATGCCTCTCCTAGTCCATCTGTACCAATAATCAAGGAATTACTGGCCGCCACTTTTGGACTGATTGCCGTCTTGATGTTGAGTTGGATGTTAATTTGGATGACTCAACAGGCCAAATCTTTGAAATCTGAGGTAGAAAGTGCGGTAAAAGCGGGTTTAAAATCGGAAAATGGGGCAGGAAAAGCGATTTTTCTGCTCGTTTTTATCGCTGTCTTGCGAGAGGGATTTGAAACTGTCCTCTTTATCCTGGCCCAATTCCAAAAAGATTGGCAGATACAAACGTTCGGTGCGATAGCGGGGTTAAGTGTGGCGACTTTGTTGGGAACTCTCCTATTTGCGGGGGGAGTAAAAATCAATATCCGTCTCTTTTTCCAAATTATGGGGACTTTCCTCCTCTTAATCGTTGCGGGATTACTCATCGGTGTTTTGAAACATATCGACGCTGGAATCGGTCTTTTAAGTGAAATTGACCCTTTTTATCGCCATTTCTGTCCTTCTCTCCCCTCCTCCTGTCTTCTCGGTTTTCAAGTTTGGGACGGTTCCCAAATTTTGAGCGATCGCACTTTCCCTGGACTCCTCCTTAAATCCCTGTTTGGTTATCGTCAAAACCTCTATATCAGTCAAATTGTTGCCTATATCCTCTTTTTACTGCTTATCGGTGGCCTCTATTTCCAAAGCTTACGACAACGTCCTCAAACAGTGACCAGTAAACAGTAAACAGTAATCAGTGATCAGTAAACAGTAAACAGTAAAAAGACAGCAGGAAACTTCTATTTAATACTGCTCACTTAACACATACTGCTCACTTAAAACTCAAATCTGATAACTTACCCACTGATAACTTACCCACTGATAACTGATAACTGATAACTGATAACTGATAACTGATTATGACTACTTGGCAATGTGACGGTATCCCTAAAGATGGTAAAACTTATCCGCAAGCGATTGCGGGAGGTCATGAACCCTGCGAAAATACTACTCCTGATTGTCCTATCTGTGGCCTACCTAGGGAAGCGATGGATCCCGTAACAACGACAGTTAAAACCACGGTTGTGGTCTCCCCGGGGGGTACAACGAGAGTTGGCCAAAAATCGAACTGGTTACTTCCCTTCGCTTTGATAATTACCGCTTTAACCGCAGGTTTAGGGGGTTGGAGTCTATTGCAAATGGTGATTCCCAAACCCGATACTCCCCAAGTTGTCCTGGAAGAAACCCCAGACAAGCAAACCAAGGCAACTTTTGTGAGTAATACGGCTAAAAATCCCGATTTATTTAGCCAAGGTGAGAAAATACTGCTTAATTCCACTCCTAACAAAGAAAAAGGCGCAGCGGCCTTTAAAAAAGAAGATTGGGCAAATGCGATCGCAGATTATCAACTAGCAGCTACTCCCCAAGCAAACGATCCGGAAGGCAAAATCTATTACAATAACGCCAAAGCTAGACAAAAAGGTAATCAAAATACTATAGCCGTTGTTGTCCCCATCGCTAACGACCCCAACAGCGCCAAGGAAATTCTCCGAGGTGTGGCAAGGTATCAAGAGGAGTTTAATAATTCTAATCCGGGTAATCCTTTGGAAATAGTCATCGCTAATGATGGTGGTGGGTTACAATCAAAGGCGATCGCTGATGATCTGATTCAATCCGGTCAAGTTTTAGCAGTTATGGGCCACGGAATCGATCCTTTTAGTCAAAAAGCGATTGAAAGTTACGAAAAAGAAGGATTAGCGATTCTTTCTCCCCTGACTACCAGTGTTAGTCAAACGGGAAAATCAACCCTGAAAACTATTCCCCTTAAGGATAAATCTCAGGAAGTTTTAGGCAGTTATCTGGAAGCAGTGGCCAAAACTTTGGCTAATTATGCTAGTAAGCAAGAGAATTCTCCGTCAGTGGTTCTTTTTTATAATTCCGATAGTCCCTATAGTCAAAAATTAAAGGATTCCTTTGCTAAAGCGATAAAAGAACCGGGAGGCAAGATAGTTAAGGAAATAGACACCACCAAAGCCAATTTTAACGCTAAAACCGCCATAGATCAGGCAAGACAAGCCGGCGCTAGGGTGGTATTTTTGGCCTTGAGTAAAGACGGCGATCGCATAGATCAAGCCGTGGCCATTGCCCAAGAATCGTCTGGAATGCTCTTATTAGGCGGAAATGAACTTTATACACCCGATATCCTCATTCAAGGAGCGGATAGCATCGACGGATTAGTTCTAGCAGTACCTTGGAGTTTCCAAGCAACGGATCCTTTTGCCAAAGATGCGCTGAAAAGTTGGCGCGGTCGCGTCAGTTGGCGTACTGCTACCGCCTACGATAGCATGAAAGTATTAGGAGAAGCGATCGCTAAAAGTTCTGACCGTGCTACTGTAGTCGAAACTTTAAATCGAGGAATCACCTTGCAGGGAAGCACCACGGATTTTAACATTTTTAACCAAGTTCCCTTGGTGCGTGCTAATCGCGGCAATGAGGGGCCAAAGGGTTCTCAATATCAGTTCGATCCTATCTAAAATAGACAATGTGATGTCGAGGAGTAGAATCAAGTCTAATTTTATGAACAATATCTTACCCATCCTAGCTTTGTTAATGTCGGTGTCGGGAATTGCCGTGTCTTTGGGACGGGAGGAAGTCCGATGTCGTCTCGGTTTAGAATCGGCAGCCTGTCCCCGGGAAGAACAAAAAACCAGCGAAGATACCCCCGCAACTACCCCCGCAACTACCCCAGAATCTCCCCGGATAGAAGAAACTCCCCCGGAAACTACCCGTAATAGCGAACCTTCCCCCGAAGTTTCCCCGTCTCCTGAAAGCGAAACCCCGGTGGAATTCACCCCCATCCCGGAAAAGAACCCCAGTCCAGAAGTACCCCCCGAAAATCCCCCCACCCCGGAAACCAAAGCGGTGGAAAAAACTCCAGATGCAGAAAAAAGTCCCGATGTCAATCCATCTAAAGATGGAGAAACTGAAAGTATTCCGTTAGAAGTTATTCCCCCCGCACAGTAAAATCGGACAAAATCAATTGCTGCCGGGGTAGGGTTGATTCATGAATCAACCCTACAGACTCCAGACAGTAAAATCCGACAAAATCAATTTCTGGCTGAGGATAGGAACTCAGGCAAGAAGTAGTTAGATATGTGTGATTAATTGTATCTAGCTACTTAATTTTTCTCCAGCTATTGCTGATTAGGTAAAAACTATTTACTTTTAGTCAAAATTAATTAACTTCTAACCCCGGAATGCTTAACTGTTCGGTTTTTGGCTGTGTTTCCCCCAGATAATCCCCCTGCAACATATTAATTAAACAGCCACCAAGATGATAGGCCATATTAACGGGAACCGCGTTACCAATCTGTCGATATTGAGAGGTTAAATTACCGGTAAATTGCCAATCATCGGGAAAGGACTGCACTCGTGCATATTCTCTCACAGTCAAAGGACGAGTTTCTTGGGGATGACATCTTTCTGTTTGGGTTTGTGCCGGACTACAGGTAATAGTTAAAGCCGGTTCATCCCAAGATAATCTTTTAGCATATCCTGTCCGTCCGCCGTGATTTTTGAGACTATTTTTCATATATTCTTTTTGAATATCCATCGGCAAATTCCGCCAATTTCCTCCTGCGGGAACTAAGGACATAATCTCTTTTTTTCTTTCTTTATATTCTACTCCTGGAGAACTGGGACAATTCTCTAGGGCTTTTTTCAGAGAAATAGTATAGTTTCTATATTGGGGAAAAATGGGTTTAATATTTAGGTCTTGACGGGTGGCGATAATAATTAATCTTTCTCTTTTTTGGGGAACATCGAGAAATTGAGCCGATAAAACTTGATAAGCAGCATAATAACCGATTTCCTGTAAAGCTTCCAGCATTAATTGCAAGGTTTCTCCTTTTTTATTGCTTAATAATCCTCGAACATTTTCGGCCATAGCGATTTTAGGTTGCACTTCCTGTAAACAACGAGCAAACTCAAAAAATAGGCTCCCTCTCAAATCTTCTAATCCTTTTCCTAACCCAGCATAACTAAAAGGTTGGCAGGGAAAACCTCCAGCTACAATATCTATTTTGTCTCTAAAATCAGAAAATTTAATCTTTTTTATGTCTTGATTTATAACATTCCATTGCGGTCGATTGAGTCTTAAAGTATTAACACAATCTTGATTAATTTCCACCAGTAATTGCGTTTTTAGTCCCGCATTTTCTAAACCTAAAGCCATACCACCACAGCCAGCAAATAATTCGATAACCGTGTAATTAGTTGGCTCAACAGTTTGTAAAATTCTCAATTCTCCGGGGGATTGGTTATTTTTAAGATTGGTTAATTGCTCGAGATCAAATAACCAATCAACTTGATTTATTTTCTGACCTTTGATTAATTTTTTCTTTTGCCATGTTAGTATTTCTGCGGTAGTTACACCGAGAATATTAGCGGCTTTTTGTAGATTTACCTGAGTCATAACCAATAATTAACAACTTATCTACATCTTGATTATAAATCACATTAGCTAAACTTGATAAACAACAATAAAGGCTGAACAAGGTTCAGCCTCCAGTATAACTTTTAACTCTTTCCTAATTGCGTCCCGGAACTGTATATTTAAAATTCATCGGGCCGGTATAACCAGAAACCTCCGCTAATTTCTCTAATCTTTGGGTTCCCGAATATTCTTGACCCTTAATAATCCAAGTGGGAAAACCTTTAATTCCGGCATCGCGACAAGCTTGGGGATTACCATTAACCCCTTGGGGATCGCATTCGATATAAACCCCTTCTTTTTTGAGGATTTCTCCCGCTTCCTTACCAAATAACTGTTTTTGATCGTAACAGTGGGGACACCAAAAAGCCCCGTATTCCTTCGCACCAATTGCTTTTAAATGTTTAGCCAGGGCGATTTCTGCTTTTCCCGAAACCGTGGTTACTTCCCAACCGTAGGGAGGTTTAGCCGCTGTCATTGGCCGGGTAATTTCTTCTTTTCCTCCTGCCACCGTCGGGGAATTTACTCCCGCATAAACCGCTAAAGTTCCCACAAAAGTAATCATTGCCACTACAACCATCGGCAGTATAATTTGTCCTAAACCTTCCCATTCGCGACCGATAATTGTGAGAATTAATAGGGTTAAAGCGAACAAAGCCGAAGTGATGCAGTAGGGACACAATTCCTTTAATTCCGTGGCTAGAATATACATTAAATAACCACTAAATACCGCCATCGCCGTCGCCCCCGCTAACAGCAATAACCAAGTATTATTTTCTAAACTTTTGCGGAGATTTTTCTGAGTTTCCCCATTAATAAATAGAGGGCTGAGGGCAAAAACCGCCATGGCAATATAGGCCAAAAAACCGAACAAACTCAAGGGCAGCCCGAAAACCGTAGCGTAGGGACTATTAAGAACACCACTACAACCAGCCCCATCACTAGCCCCGGCGGTACAGGCAGCAGCCCCTCCCGTCAGTTTGGTAATGGTTAAATAGCCAGTCAGAATCGCCCCCACGATCGAAACGCCCCCAATTAGGGGCCGGGAGTAGCGATGAATCCAAGGTACAGAACGACGACGCATAATATTATTTAGATTAAATTACAGCAGAATTCAGGAGTCAGGAGAGAAATCGAAATGTACTTTGTCGAAAGGAAAAATTCCCTAACCATATTGTGTTAATTAGGACGTTTTCAATTCCTAAAAACTTAGGATAGCTATCCCCTGAAACTATCCGCCATTCTAGCAAGGGGTTATGTGGACAGGGGCAAAGAAGGGAGAGAATTATTAATTTTTGCCTTTTGATCGTTGATCTGCCGGGCCGTTTCCACAAATTGCGACACCCGAATCGGATCCACCGGTTCAGTAATTTTGCCATGACGCTTGAGGGAACTAGCCACGATCACCCCATCAGCAGCCGGCAGCAACTGCCCGATATTGTCCAAATCAGCCCCGCTGCCGATAAAAACCGGTGTTCCCTTGGCCGCCGCCACTGCCAGTTCCAAATCCTCAAAACTAGGGGGGCTACCGGTGGCCCAACCGGAGAGGATCACCCCGTCTGCCAGTCCCCGTTCGATCGTATCTTGCACTGCCGTAGTCAGATTAGGGGTTCCCAAGGGGCGGGCGTGTTTAACTAAAACATCCGCTAAAATTTTGACCTCAGACCCCAATTCGCGGCGATAACGCAGGAGTTCGTGGGCCTGACCCTCAATAATGCCCTGATCGGTGGCCATAACCCCCGTTAGCACATTAACCCGAATAAATTGGGCATTGACACAGGTAGCGATCGCTAAGGCACTATGGGCATCATTGCGGAGAACATTAAGACCAATCGGTAGGACCACCAGATTTTTAATGCGATCAACAATTAAAGTCATGGCACTAACCACGGCGGGATCCACCTGTTGCTTAGTAAAGGGGGCATCAAAAAAATTCTCGATAATCAAACCATCAACACCACCGGCAGCCAAAGCCGTCGCCTCCTGTTCAGCCCGCTCGATCACCGTCTTGAGACTGCCACCCCAACGGGGGGAAGTGGGCAGGGGGGCGAGATGAACCACGCCAATAATCGGGTTTTTTGTCTTGAAAGTTGCAATTAAGTTCACAGCGTATACTACTCTTAGCGTCCCCAACCATGCGCCGCTCACCCATTTTAACAGGGTGAAGGCCTACCCACGGTTCCACGGGGGGGAAATTATTTTAACTTAGTGCCAGCATTCGTCCCGATGCGCTTAGTGCGATGGGACGGGGCTTTTCAAGGGGCGAAGTAATTCGCCCCACAGTTCCCCTCATCAATGCTGACTTTGTATATAGACAATTCCAAAAAACTATGTTATCATAAACAGGTCTTGACCACTATTCCTTAAGCGATAACCGAGCTTCGGGGGGTAGTGTTGCAAGAAAAAGTGTAGGTCTTAGGAACTAGGACTCCTGCAAGGTGAGGGAAGGTAAGACTTGCTATCTTTCGAGGTAGAAAGCGCATCCCATTGAAGCAGGAAGCTCTCAAATCCGTTGAGAGTAGTTCACAATGTCTTAACATTAAAAGAGAAGTTTAAGATTTGGTTGATACTCGATCGCATGGGCAATAAGCCAACCATCGCTATCTCACATTTAGGCTGTGAGAAAAACCGGATCGACTCCGAGCATATGTTAGGACTGCTGGCCAAGGCCGGCTATCCCGTAGATAATGACGAGGAGTTGGCCGATTACGTTATCGTTAATACCTGTAGTTTCATTCAAGCAGCTAGAGAAGAATCCGTTCGCACCCTCGTGGAACTGGCGGAAGCTAATAAAAAAATTATTATCTCCGGCTGTATGGCCCAACATTTCCAAGATGAACTCCTGACGGAATTGCCGGAAGCCGTGGCCATTGTCGGCACGGGGGATTATCAGAAAATTGTCGAGATCGTCGAACGGGTAGAGACGGGAGAACGCGTCAAGGAAGTCAGCGCCGATCCCACTTTTATCGCCGACGAAAATCTGCCCCGTTATCGCACCACCAGCGAGGGAGTCGCCTATCTGCGGGTGGCCGAAGGCTGCGATTATCGCTGTGCTTTCTGTATTATTCCCCAGCTGCGCGGCGATCAGCGATCGAGATCGATCGAGTCCATTGTGGCCGAAGCGCGACAATTGGCCAGCCAAGGGGTGCAAGAATTAATTCTCATTTCGCAAATAACAACCAATTATGGGTTAGACTTATATGGCGAACCCAAATTAGCGGAACTCTTGCGAGCGCTGGCAGAAGTCGATATACCTTGGATTCGCGTTCACTACGCTTACCCGACCGGGTTAACGCCAAAGGTTATCGAAGCGATCCGAGAGAGCCCGAATGTTTTACCCTATCTAGACTTGCCGCTACAACATTCCCATCCCGACATCCTGCGGGCGATGAACCGTCCCTGGCAAGGACGAGTCAACGATGGCATTATCGAGCGGATCAAGCAAGCTATCCCGAACGCGGTTTTACGAACGACTTTTATCGTCGGTTTCCCCGGAGAAACCGAGGAACATTTCAGCCATCTGCTGGAATTTGTCAAGCGTCATGAGTTCGATCACGTCGGGGTGTTTACCTTCTCCGCCGAAGAAGGTACAGCCGCTTTTGACCTGCCCGATCCAGTGCCACAGGCAATTATGGACGAACGCCGCGAAAGGTTGATGTTAACTCAGCAACCGATCTCGGAACGCAAAAATCAAGCTTATATCGGTCAAACTGTCGATGTTCTTATCGAACAGGAAAACCCAGAAACAGGAGAATTAATCGGGCGCTCCGCTCGTTTTTCCCCGGAAGTGGATGGCTTGGTTTATGTGACAGGGGAGGCGATTCTAGGTGCGATCGTACAGGTCCGAATCACTGCGGCCGATACCTACGATCTCTACGGCGAAATAGTCTAATTTTTCCATTTTTCTTATTTAATTCCCACAAAACAATCCCTATGACCACTGGTTTCAACAATTTAGGTTTATCCGATAGCCGTCTTCAACACCTAGAAACGCTTGGATTCACCACCCCCACGGAAATTCAAACCAAAGCCATCCCTCTCCTTCTAGAAGGGCATGACATGGTAGGAATGTCACAAACGGGAACCGGCAAAACCGCCGCCTATTCCCTGCCTTTACTGGAACGCATGGACACCAAAAATCCTAACGTTCAAGCTTTAATCCTCACCCCCACCCGGGAATTAGCCCAACAGGTAGCCAGCGCCATCAAAGATTTCTCTGATGATCGTCGTCTCTTTATCCTGACAGTCTGTGGTGGTCAATCCATGGAACGTCAGATCCGCAGTCTGGAAAAAGGTGTCCAGATTGTGGTCGGGACTCCCGGCCGGGTAATCGATCTGCTCGATCGCAAAAAACTCCATCTAGAATCCCTAAACTGGGTAGTCCTCGATGAAGCGGACGAAATGCTCAGTATGGGTTTTATCGATGATGTTAAGAAAATTCTGCAAGCATCCCCCTCCACCCGTCAAACCGCCTGTTTCTCGGCAACTATGCCCCGGGAAATCCGCGATTTAATCGCTAATTTCTTGAAATCTCCCGTTTCTGTGACGGTTTCTCAACCCCAGGCCGCTCCTGCTAAGATCGAGCAGAAAATTTATCTGATCCCTCGCGGTTGGACGAAATTAAAAGTCCTGCAACCCCTGTTAGAGATCGAACCCCTAGAATCGGCGATTATTTTCGTCCGCACCAAGCAAACCGCGGCCGAATTAACCAGCAAACTGCAAGAAGCGGGGCAAACGGTGGATGAATACCACGGTAACTTAAGCCAAGTGCAACGGGAACGACTGGTGCAACGTTTCCGCGAGGGCAAAATTAAATTAGTGGTAGCCACGGATATCGCAGCCCGCGGTCTAGATGTGGAAAATCTCAGCCACGTTATTAACTATGATCTGCCGGATAATGCCGAAACCTATATTCACCGCATTGGCCGCACGGGCCGCGCCGGTAAAACGGGAACTGCTATATCTTTAGTAGAACCGATCGATCGGCGTTTGTTGCGTCAGATTGAACAGCGTCTGCGTCAACGTCTGGAATCTAGTCCCATTCCTAGCCGCACCGAAGTAGAAGCAAAACGCCTGGCCAAGCTGCAAAATCAGCTAAAAGAGGCTTTATCGGGGGAACGTATGGCTTCTTTCTTGCCTTTAGTGCGGGATTTAAGTGAAGAATACGATCCCCAAGCGATCGCGGCGGCTGCCCTGCAAATGATCTACGATCAAAATTGTCCCCAGTGGATGAAAACCGATTGGGAAGTTCCCGCAGCGACGAGCAGTAAACCGGTGATTAATAAAACTCCCCGCAGTGGTGGCAATAAGTATCCTTCTAAGTCGAATAACCGTCCTTCCCTGGACAAAAAAATTGTCTTTCAAGAACGTTAATTTTTAGTTCTTGAATAGATAATTTTAAGAGTTGATAGACCGTTTTGGTTCTATCAACTTTTTTTCTGTGTATAATAGCTTATTAACCCTATATACTCTTGACTTTTTTATACTGTTCTGTCACGGCGGCATTTAATAGATCATCTTTAAAATCTCTGATTAATTTAATTACTAAATTATAAGTATTGATGTATTCTTCATAATCGATAGTTAAATACTTGCCATGAGCAATTTTATTTCTTTGGGTGAGAAGTTGTTCATCAATAGCTTTCTGCCGCAGTTGATAATCACTATCATCAATTCCTAGAATAGTACAGATATCAGTGAAAACTTCAAAATTGAGATTAGATTTGGTGTTAATAATATTTTCGTAGGGTATATAAGCTCTATTTTCTAGGTTATCAAGTAAATTTTTGATCATCTCTTTTTGTAACTTAAATTTATTGGTTTTTATTAACTCATTTATAGATTTTCTAGAACTAAGGGCAACGAAACAGTAATCCAGTTGATGATAATTTAATTTTCTTAAGGAAACAAACTGCAAATAACATTCTGCTGCATATTTAATAAAACCTTCCCAATGGGCATAGAGAGTGGTTATTCCGGCTCTAATTAATACATCTTGCTCAGTTCCTTTTTGTGGAGGAATTTTAGTTTTTAAAATACTAAGTTCTCTGATTCGCCATGCCATATCTTCATCTAAGTTTTTCTGGAGAATTTCGATAGTTCTATTATCTTTACTCATTACTTTTTAAAATATTTTTTGCCAAATTCAATCATTTTGTGCATTCTAGTTCTAGCTCTCGATCCTGTACCGATGTTAGAAATAAAGTCAGATTCTGACCACATTTCCTGAATTTTTGTTTTTAGCAGTTCAATATCTTGAGCAGAGTAATCATCAATATTTTCTCGTAATCCTGTAGTGATCGCTTCATAAGCAGAATCGAGAAATTTCCCCTTGAATCTTGTTTCATCATATTTGGTAAAAGTATCTTCATTCGTCGCTTGATCAAGCAATAAAAACATTTTAGCGAATTTTTCTTGCTCTAACACACGATCAAAAGTGATGGAATTGCATAATTTTATCAAATAGTCAGTCAAATATTCATTAACCTCTTTTTTGTTCAATGATGTTGGACCAAATGTGGGAGAAGACAGGGCAAAATATTTAAGAATTAGTTCCAAGTCGTAGCGTTCTTGTCTTAATCGCTCGGATAGGGAAATACAATTTTTAAAGTTCTCATTTTCTGCCAAGTCTTCTAACCACTTATATAGGCTTTTATCTAGCATAATCAAAAGACAATTACGCACCTCTTGATAAGATAAAAAAGAGCCACCAGTATTTAAACGATGAAAAACTTCAAACTTAGCATTTTTATCCGATTCTTTTTGGATAATCTGAACCTGTATTTTCGCTCTTTTGAAATCTATTTTTAGAGATGGGGGCAAATTATACTCTCCTTCCTCTGCACCTTCCCACATAACTCCGTTTAAGCTAGGTAATAAGTTAGTACCTTGAAGCACCAGTTTCGGTTTTTTCTTAGTTTCATCGTCCTCATCTCTTAAATCGCCAACAAATTCCAAAATTGTTGAAATCCTTTGTAATCCATCCACCAATTCCCAAACACTATCTTCTTCTCTCTGATAGACAAAAATAGAGGGAATAGGAATTCCTAATAGTATCGATTCTATAAATCGGCTTTTTTGGGCTATTGTCCAACGAAAATATCTTTGAAAATCTGGATTAATTGTCATTTCTTTGTTATTATAAAGACTAATAATCTCTCCGATTGACATAGGATAGTTATCGGTACGAAATTCTTTAGTTTTTGCCTTAACTTCTTCTAATAAATTCATCTTATAGCAGTTATCTTAATGGTGAAGTACACAGTTTTCGTTTTGGGGAGCCGGTCGTCAGGATTCGATACCAAATTAGGTTACACTTCATCTTTAGAAACAAAGCTGTAATTTTTCTATACTCAGTATAATCTCTCTATTCTACTTTTATACCATCCGCCAATTCAAAAATGAAACGCGTCAACCTCAAGAGTTGACAGAAAAAGGCTCATCCCCGCAATTGGCACAAACATCAATTTTCAGGTGGCTAATCTGCAAAGACGCGATTTATCGAAAATTTGGGTTAAAACCCCGTCCTTTTAGGACGGCTTTAAGCTACAATGGAAAAAGCGATAACCAAGCTAAAAACTGAACCTTGACAACAGATAGTAGGGGGTTTTGTTCAGAAAAGAATTCAAATTCGGCCT
>NZ_JAPZSZ010000210.1:0-8043 GCF_027532095.1 Microcystis sp. LE19-195.1E | reverse complement strand
GTGGAGAGCTTTGTTGTAAACTAATCTTACACAGCCCAATGTGCGCCGCAATAGCGACTCTTGTGTTGGTGTGGGGTAAAATCGAAACGAATAGGCTTTTTCCATGTCTCACATTTTAGCATATATTTCGTAAACGATGCTCATATTTAACAGTAAAGCCGTCGTAGAACGACGGGGTTTCAGACCCAAATTTTCGATGAGGGGAACCCTGGGGCGAATTACTTGGGCCCTTTAAAAGCCCCGTCCCATCGCGCTAAGCGCGAGGGATGAATGCTGACACTAAGTTAAAAGTGAAAAGTGGCGGCGAGAAAGGGTCCGTTAAAGTTTTGCGTAAAACCGAACGCGTTATCGCCACTACCGTTTTTATACTCGATCCCGTAGAAACGATAGGCGAATTGCAGGGAAATTTGGCGATTCACCCAGCAATCGACTCCAAACAGGAGGTTCCAGCTTAGATCTGTATCGCCGGCCAGCCCGAAACCGGAAGCGTCTCCCCGAATCCATAAAGTGATCGGATCGGACACCTGTACCCCAAATTTACCGCCGAGGAGCGGTTCAAACCAAGTTCTCCCCTGACTGAAGGTTTGTTGGAAAGTTTGGCTGAAGTTGACGAGGGGACTGGATAGTTGTACGGTAAGCGTTTGCTCGATATCGATACTAATACTATTGAGACGAAGGCCCGCATAGGGCTGGAACCAAATTAAGGGAAAAGAGCGATTAGAGGGTTTTTCGGGCAGTTCGTGGCTGATCGGAGCGCCGATATGGTAACTGACGGCGAAATCGTAGATGCCCTGATCGAATTGTAGGTTTGTTTCCGAATCCGCTTCGAGTTGCTGTAATTGGCGATTGTCGGCGAATTCTTGTACCTGTTGCATTGTTTGTTCTAGTTGTTCGAGCGATTCTCGGGCGTTCTGAATTTCTTGTTCGAGTCGTTGCAGGGGTTCGCTATCTTTTAACCCCCGTAACTCTTGGAGTTTCGCTTGCAGTTGTTGCAGGGGTTCGCTATCTTTTAACTGCTGTAGCTCCTGAACTTTTGCTTGCAATTGTTGGAGGATTTCGCTATCTTTAGTCTGCCGCAACTCCTCAATCTTCCCTTGTAGTTGTTGTAGGGGTTCCCTATCTTTTAGCTCCCGTAACTCTTGAATCTTCGCTTGCAGTTGTTGCAGGGGTTCGCTATCTTTTAACCCCCGCAATTCTTGAATTTTTTCCTGCCCTCTAGCCAGTGCTTCCTGTATTTGCGAGAGCTTTTCTTGAAAATCCTTTAAATTTCCTAGCCGATCGCTAAAGGCAGGATCGCGGGGTAATTCTGCTATTTTCTGCTCTAAATCCCGGAGATCTCGAATATCGATATTATCCCGAATCTCACCTATATCCACGTCGGGGAGAGTCTGAATTTTTACGACCATTTCTTGTAAAGTATTCTGGCGTTCGGCCAATTGTCCTTGAAGGCTGTCAAGAGCCTGTTTAAATTCGTTTAAGCGCTCGGCTTTTCGCTCGACCTCTTGCTGCACCTCCTGTCGAATTTCTGCGAGGGTCGTCTTCAGTTCCTGCGCCTGCTCGATTTTCGGAACGATCTCTTGCTGAAAACGTTGCCGAGCGTTATTGATCGCCGTTTCCAGTTCCTGTAACTGTTCCTCCCGAAGGGCGACTTCCTGCCGTATCTGATTGCGCACTTCTTCGGCCGCCGCTGGTAATTGGCTTAATTGTTCGGTTTTTAGGGCGATATCCTGTCGTAACGCTCGAATTTTGTCTCCTGCCTCTTGAAAGCTCCCCTCTTCTTTTAATCCTTGTATCCGATCGACCGACTGGGAAATGCCTTCGAGTCCATTGATCGCTTTTTGAATTCTCTGGCTGGCATCCCGACTCAGCAACCAATTCAAGGAGTCGATAAAATTCGGCTGTCGAACCCTTGTCTTCTGCCGGTCGATCACGTTTCTCAAGCTGGCGTAATAACCGTCGAAAATCAAACCGAAACGACCGTTCCAGGCTTCCACGCGCGCGCTACCCGTCACCCGGAGCGATTGTAACACTTCGCCGAGATCGAGATGATAGCTGACGGTACGTCCCCGGGCCGTTGCGGTTCCGTAGGTACTGATCGGAATGGTCGCGTAGGGCTGAAATTTAATCTGCCAACCTCGATCCTCTTGGCCCTGGGGAGCGGAATTTTCCGGTGCGATCGGGGTCGCAGCCGGGGTGGGTTCTGTGAGGGGAGAGGCTGGCAAAACGGGCGCTCCTACTCCCGCCAGATCCTTGGCACAGGCACTGTCGGGTAATTCCTCGGTTCGGGTTTCCCCCTCGAATACCAAGGGGGCGACCCTATTGGTCAAGGGGGTAAAACCCTCGCAGAAGGAAGGGGCAACGGTCACGGGAGCGATCGCTTTCCCGTCATCTATCGCTTCGGCAAGAACACTGGGGACGGGAAACGATAAACCGAACAAAGTCCAGATCAGCAGGCGGCATGGCGAGAATCCCATAATTTTTCACTCCTCACTATTAAAAAAACGATCTAGCGGTAGCAGCCGACAACGGTTACCGTATAGGTCTTGCCGAAATGGTTGACACCACCGATAAAAAGATTGACTTGATAGGGTTCATCGTTGGGTTCCGGTGTGGCGGTAATAGTCAGGGGTTTACCCGAGCCGATCCGTACATCTTGTTGGTTAAAAAACTGTCCCGTGGTTTGATCGCTGTACTTGAGGTACATCTGGATATCGAAGGAACCACCCTCATCCGAGGATATAGTGGCCACGAATTTTTGCCAGCTGCGATCGCTCGGAACCGCCCAATCGGTATTCCAGTTATTGCGAGTGATATCGACACCGAACACACTGGGAACGGTCGGTTGAGAAACGGTCTTGGTTACTTGGTTTCCTTGACCACCGATCAAAGGTATCGGGACGCAGGTTTCTGAGGCACTAAGGGGCCAATTTAAGGCAAGGGCAAGCGATAAAGTGCCGAGCCAAGTAGGACGAAAAAGCATGAGCAAAACCTCGATAAATTAATCTGGGAGATTTTGATTCTAGATTATTGAGTATCTCTGAATATACTATCTAGGGTAGATAGTATATTAAAGTTGTTTTTATGTCAAGACCTTAACTATTAATAAAAAACAATAAATATATGATACTAAATCCAGTTATTAAAGACTGATTGTTTATTCCCCCTTTTGCCTCTTGCCTTTTGCCTATCCTGATATGTAGCCTATACTCAACGGATTTAGTATGAATTTAATCAGGGGAATTGATAGATCTTAAGATGAAAATAATCAGCTGGTTTTTTTGACCAGAATAAATTGCTAATTAACGCCAGTTCGGTTTAAGGGAATTTTGCCATAGCTTCCACGAAAGAATAGGAGTTTCAGGCTACGGTAACATCAGGGTTTTAGCTTATCCCGAACTCAGGTTAATTATGGTTCTTCGGTTTGTGCTATGCAATGTCCTTCTCTATAAGGGATGAAACCCTTATAGAGAAGGACATTGATGCGATTTTTGTCAATTGTTTTTGTCTAGAACGAACTAATCAATAGAACTCTTGCCAGATAAGGATTTAGTCGATTTATGCCCCCCTATTGAACCATACCAAGTAACGAAGAACCAGAAAATGATACAAATATACATTGATTAGACAAAAAAAGCTATAAGTAAAAGAAAAGTCAATCTTCCTCAGCCCCATGACGAGAAAAGAACGGCCCCACTCGTGGTTCTCAAGAAAACCCTTGACCTGGCAACAATCGCGGACTATGTGGCGCGATTTATGGTTAGAAGCGTCCCTCGATTTTCCCTATCTAGCTTTGATTGTCAGTTCTTGTGCGATCGCTACCTTTGGCTTAGTCGCCAATAGTGCGGCAGTGATTATTGGGGCGATGATTATTGCCCCTTTGATGTTGCCGATTCGTAGTCTGGCTTTTGGTGGTTTAATTGGCAGTTGGCGATTAATTCGTAAGTCGGCCTTGGCGATTTTAGTTGGTACGATCATCGCTTTAGCGATAGCTTGGTTGCTAGGATTATTGATCGGAATTTCCGAATTTGGTAGTGAAATTCAGGCCCGTTCTCAACCGAATCTTTTAGATTTAGGAGTAGCAATTACGGCGGGGGCAATCAGTGGTTATGCCAAAATAGAACCGAAAATTTCAGGTACTTTAGCGGGAACAGCGATCGCCGTGGCTTTAATGCCGCCAGTTTGTACGATTGGTTTAGGATTATCCCAAGGGAATTGGGTCCTAAGTTTGGGGGCAACTCTGTTATATATTACCAATTTATTAGGCATTGCTCTCTCCTGTTTGTTGGTCTTTTTGCTGGCAGGTTATTCTAATTTTCATCGGGCGCGTAACGCTCTAATTTTGACTTCTATCCTGACAGCAGTTTTGCTAATTCCGTTAGGAATAAGTTTTGCAACTCTGGCCAATCAAGCTCGCTTAGAAAGGTTGCTCAAAAAAGCTTTATTACAACGAACGATTACTTTTCAACGGGCAGAATTATTGGAATCTTCGATTAATTGGCTCAAGCAACCTCCCCGGGTGAGATTAGTAGTAAGAACTGCGGAAAGTATTACCCCCAGACAGGTAGAATTGTTGGAAGAATTCATTACTAAGGAAATGGGGCGACCTTTTCAATTAAATGTCTTGGTTTCTAAGGTTAATGAAGTCACTGCCCCAGAATAAAGTCGAGAAAATTAGCTCAAGTAATGACAAAAAAGGATTAATTCGCTATCTTAATGTTTGATATTTAATCTATAGGTAGGGTTCAGGTGAGTGGCGGCAATCGACCAGAAAGCACGGCTTATGTGCGGATAATTAAGCAATCTTGGCAAACGGGGAAATTAGAGGGAGAAGTGCGGACGGAACAATATCAATGGCGTTTTCAATGGCATTTTCTTCAAGGCAAGTTATCAGTACAACCTTCCCTAGGTAGGGCTTTGATTTTTGAACCCTTGAATCGGTTTTTAGAACGCTACGATTATCAATTAGAACCGGGAGGAGATTATGAATTTACAGTGCGCTCAAAATTTTGACACTCCCGTTGCCTAAAGGCGTGGGGATTCTTGGTTCACCGAGATCACTTGCTTAGACAGAATCGCTTCTGAAAAAGTAGAGGTATTCTCTCCCCAAGCGTTTATCGGATCTAGCCCGAGAGTTCCCGTATGCCCTACGGTACTTAACCCTTTTTTAAGGATATTGATAGCGGCGTTTTCATCCCTGTCCAAAACACACCCACATTTACACTGATGGGTTCTAGTCGATAAAGATTTTTTAACAATTTCACCACAGTTTGAACAGTTTTGGCTAGTATAGTTCGGTGGGACAGCAATCGTTATCTTGCCGAATTTAACTCCAAAATATTCTATCCATTCTCGAAACTGATACCACGCCGCATCATTGATCGATTTAGCTAAACAATGATTCTTGACTAAGTTCTTAATTCTTAAATCGACCTGGGCTATCACATCGTTAGAGCGAACTACGCACCTTGCTAACTTTACAGCAAAGTCTTTACGTTGCCTACTTATTTTAAGATGAGCCTTAGCCAATCTTTGTCTAGCTTTTTGACGATTTTTACTTCCCTTTTTCTTGTTAGATAACTGTCTTTGAAGCCGCTTTAATTTTTTCTCGGACTTTCTTAAGAATTTAGGATTGTCAACTTTATTACCCTCGTGGTCAGTATAGAAAGAAGCTAACCCCACATCTAAGCCGATACACTTACCTGATGGTTTAACATCTTCTTTAACATCACAAGAAAGAACAAATTGGCAATAATAACCATCGGCTCTACGAACTAATCTCACCCGTTTAATGTCAGACTGTTGAAAGTATCCTAAGTCCCAAGTCCCTTTTAGCTTAAGTGTTCCAATCTCCTTTTTATCGCTGAAATGAATGGTTTTAGGGTTAAGAAGCTTCCATCCTGTTGTTTTATACTCAACGGAACGGGAAAACTTCTTAAACTGAGGATAGCCTTTCTTTTCTGCTACCTTCTTTTTACAATTATCAAAGAAACGGGAAATAGAAGACCATGCTCTTTCAGCCGATGCTTGCCTTGCTTGGGAATTTAACTCACCAGCAAATTTAAAGTCGTGCGCTAACACCCGACAATAAGCCGATAGGTCCTATTTATCCACACCCTTGTTATCCATCCAACACCTTAGGCATTTATTACGGATGAATTGAGCGGTGCGAATAGCATCGTCTATAGCTTGATATTGTTTTGTTTTAGCCTCAACTTTAAATTCTAGAACAAACATTTACGCTAGGCTTGACAGGATAAACTTAGTTTAGCACACTTAAGACTAAATTGACAACCTATCATTGAAAAACCGCCCGGTCGTGCGGGGAACCTTAAACCCAAATTTTCGGTAAATATGGGGGATTGAATTACAGCTTTTCTCCTGAGGATGAAGTTTAACCTAATTTGGCATCATCTCCCGATGACAGATTCCCTCAAAGGAAAACTTCGTACCTCATCATTAAGATAACCGCCTATTAATCAAGAGAAATTGACGGTTTATGGACAACCCGGCCGAGATACTAGATTTTTACAGGAAGTTTTTTGATTTAAATCCTGCCGGTTAGGCTAAAATTCGGCCATAGCAAAGCGTTATATTAACGATAAGAATTTTTAGGAACAAGGGAAATGACGCAAGGACAGAAGGTTTCAGTGGGTATTGTCGGCGCTTCGGGATATGGTGGCGTACAGTTGGTACGTTTGCTCAAAGAACATCCCCTTGTCGAATTAGTCTATCTGGGGGGCGATAGTAGTGCGGGGAAACCCTACAGTGATTTATATCCCCATCTCGGTCATAGTATTAATCTTAATGTGGAGGCGATCGATTTAGAGACAATTGCTTCCCGTTGTCAAGTGGTTTTCTTGGGTTTACCCAATGGTTTAGCCTGTGATTTAGCCCCTCCTTTGCTCGCTAAAGGGTGTAAAGTCTTGGATCTGTCGGCAGATTATCGTTTTACTAGCCTAGACACCTATAGTAAATGGTATGGCAAGGAACGTCAGGATCAAGCGATCGCATCTACGGCTGTGTACGGTTTACCGGAACTTTATCGGGAAGATATTAAAAATGCCTCTTTGATCGGTTGCCCCGGATGTTATCCTACTGCTAGTTTAATGGCGATTTCTCCCCTGTTAAAACAGGGTTTAATTGTCCCGGAAACCACGATTATTGATGCCAAATCGGGAACTTCGGGGGGAGGAAGACAAGCTAAGATTAATATGTTATTGGCAGAAGCAGATAGTTCGATCGGGGCCTATAATGTAGCGGGAAAACACCGTCATACTCCTGAAATCGAGCAGATTTGCGGTGATTTAGCCGGTCATGAGGTGCGCGTTCAGTTCACTCCCCATTTAATGCCCATGGTCCGGGGTATCCTGTCCACAGTCTATGCAACTTTGCGGGATCCCAATCTGGTGCGGGATGATTTAATCACTATCTACAATGCTTTTTATCGCGCTTCTCCCTTTGTCAAAATCCTACCGGGGGGAGTCTATCCACAAACTAAATGGGCCTGTGGTACTAATTTATGTTATCTCGGTATTGAAGTGGATCCGAGAACCGATCGAGTAATAGTGATGTCAGCGATCGATAATTTAGTTAAGGGACAATCGGGACAAGCGGTACAATGTCTCAATCTCATGATGGGTTGGGAAGAATCCCTTGCTTTGCCGCAAATGTGTTTTTATCCTTAAAAATTTCTGGATGCGTTTAACCGAGTACATCTCATTTTTGTAAATCTACTGAGTTGGGATTTTTAAAGGGAAACTATCTGCTAAAATTGGTCATTACTTCCGATTTTATCACTCAATCCAAGCCTTTGGGGGGTTCTACCCCCCAAACCCCGGAGCGCATTAGTTTTTCGGTGGGATGCTTACACGCAGCTGCTGATACATTTGTAATTATCGAAAATTTGGCTCTTCGTTACCCTTTATGCTAAATCAACAGACAAGATGCCAAGACAACATACTTCTAACCCAAAAATTCCGAAAGTTTCTAAAGCCATAGGCTCTCCGTTTTATTAGTTTAAGTTTATTGTTGATTCCCTCGACC
>NZ_JAPZSZ010000099.1:0-28981 GCF_027532095.1 Microcystis sp. LE19-195.1E | reverse complement strand
TGAAAATTTTTGCCTCAAACCCTATCTGCGTAAGGACTTCAGGATTTTGTGTCCAGTAGTCCCTTAGTATTATATTGCTTTAACTCAGGCTCTGTAAGACTTTGAGCCATAGCTAGTATATTTATACGGGGGAAGTTCAGTTTTATGGGAAACGCCGTAAAAATTATCGAAGCAGAAATTGAGGACTATAGCCTAAACACCAGCGATTGAAGCCCCTTTTTGACTGTTAACCCCCTTAACCCAGAGATTATGGATGCTTTTAGTCCCTTTCCTCCTGACTGGACAGAGAATGCTGTTCACGCCTACAATTTTTGTTGTCCTTACTGTGGGGCAAAAGCTAAAGAAGCTCAGGCCGTTTGGATCAATCGCCGCGCTCCCGTTTTAGGAGAAGATTCTCGACGTAAATGGCAGGAATTCTATCATTGTCAATGCGATCGAGTTTGGTGGGCCTGGAGTAGTGATCGAGCTGCCGAAAATAAGTAATTCTGAATCGGGAATGGAAAATATGGCCGATGTCTATGTTTCTTGGGATGAATACCATCGTCTGATCGAAAAATTAGCAGTAAAAATCGATCATTCTGGTTGGCAATTTGCTCAGATTGTCTGTTTAGCTAAGGGAGGATTGCGCGTCGGTGACATTCTCTGTCGTCTTTTTCGTCAACCCCTAGCCATTCTCTACGCTGCTTCCTACGGGGGGCAAAATCATCAAATTCGGGGAGAATTAACTATTTCCTCGAATTTAGCCATGATCGAAGCCAAATTAAAGAGTCCCTTGTTATTAGTGGATGATTTAGTCGATTCGGGAATCACTCTCCAAAAAACCTCGATTTTATTGCAGGAAAAATACGGGATTACCAATATCAAAACTGCGGTGATCTGGTACAAAGCGGCATCAAGAATCAAACCTGACTATTATGTGGAATATTACCCCGATAATCCTTGGATTCATCAACCCTTCGAGCGTTACGAGTTAATTACACCCAAAGACCTCCTAGAATAAATTCAGTTTAGCATCAGCTTAGAGAGTCCCCCTTTAAAAATCTCACCAAAGAAGATTGATATCTGAAATCGGCAACGTCATCTATTCTCCGTAGGATTCAGCAGTAATTTTACCCCGAAAAACGATGTAATTATAAACTGTATAGGCTAGTAAAATTGGGATTAAAAAACCCACAAAAGTCAGCATAAACACCAAAGAACTAGGGGCGGCCGCCGCTTGATAAATTGTCACTGACGGGGGAATAATATCGGGGAAAATCAACAATCCCAAACCGATAAAAGAGAGCATAAACAGCAATACTGTCCAGACCATGGGGGTGTTTTCTTCTTTTAGTTGCAAACTCCGCAGTAATAAACCCAGTAAGACCACAGCTAGAATCGGGATGAGGATAAAGATGTAAATTAGTCGAGGGTCAAATAAACGCTGACGGATATGGTCAGAAAGCAGCGGCGTACTGATGGTGATAAAGACAGCACCGATAAAAGTGGTAATAGCGGCAATTTTTGCCGTTTTATAGTGAACTTCCTGTAAATTACCCGTAGTTTTCAGAATTAGGTAAGTGGAACCCACTAAAACATAAGCTTGGATTAAAGTTAAAGAAACTAGAATCGATCGCCATGTTAACCAATCAAAGGGGCCGCCGGCAAAATGACCCAATTCATCCACTTTAATGCCCTCAAAAACCGCACCGAGGGCGAATCCTTGCCCCAAAGCGGCCAAAAAACTGCCGAGTCCGAAGGCATAATTCCAGAACAACTTGCGACGAGAATGTTCACGAAACTCGAAGGAAACAGCCCGAAATAACAGCCCCACCACCATAATCACTGCCGGCAGGTATAAAGCGTTTAAAATTGTCCCGTAAGCTAGGGGAAACGCCCCAAACAGGGAACCACCCATCAAGACAATCCAAGTTTCGTTAGCATCCCAAACATTGCCCAAACTGGTCATTAAAATACTGCGACGCTTCTCGGAGGAGGAAGTCAGGGAAAGAATTCCCACCCCCAAGTCAAAACCATCGAGAAGGACGTAGAGAAACAGGAATAAACCCAGAATAAAAAACCAAATTTGTGGCAAAAAATACTGTAACGGTTCCATAGTTCCTCCTATTGTTGCGCTTCTAGGGAACGAGGATTTAGTTCGGGTGAGGTCACTTTTTCCTCTTGAGTCCCCGGCAGTGGTAAGTTAAGATTGGGTCCCTGACGGATAATAAGACTGCCAAAATAGAGAGCAGAAACCAAGAAAACGACATAAATCGCCGTAATTCCGATTAAAGAGGTTAAAATCTCGCCTGCGGGCAGTTTAGAAGCAGCATCCACTGTCCGGATTTGATTGTAAACTGTCCAGGGTTGACGACCGACACAACGGACAATCCAACCGGTTTCAACCGCAAGATAACCCAGAGGGGCTGCAAAAACCCAAGCGCGCAGTAACCATTTTTGACTGTCGATTTTTTCGTTACTCAGTTGACCGCGCAGCCATTGCCCGACAGTTACAGTCATTAAAGAAGCAAGAAAAAGACCGATAGCGACCATAATCCGGAAGGAATAATAGATTAGCCCCACCATGTGCGGTCTGTCTTCGTATTTCCACGTTTTTAAGCCGAGAACAGGTTCCGATAACTTGGGTTTTAATTCCAAAAGATAACCCAAAGCATTAGGAATCTTCACTTCCCAGCTATTTGTCTCCGCTTTATCCTTGGGTAAAGCAACCAAACTCCAACCGGCAGTTTCTCCCGCAGGAATGGTTTCCCATTGCGCTTCCATGGCGGCTAATTTAGCCGGTTGATAGTGATACACTTGTTCGGCACTAAGATGACCGACAAAAATTTGCAAGGGGGCGATAACAATCGCTAGAGTAAGAACAATTTTGAGAGAACGACTAAAAAAGCTAATGTGACGTTTATTGAGCAAATACCAAGCACTAATACCACCAATGACGAAAAGAGAAGTTTCCAGAGTAGCGAAAAACATATGCAGGAAACTATTAACCATGAAGGGATTGAGAATCGCTTGTAGGTAATCCTGAACGATAAATTTACCATCCACGAAAATGCCGCCGGCGGGGGTTTGCAGCCAAGAATTAGCGGTTAAAATCCAGAAAGTGGAAAGATTAGCCCCAAAAGCGACGAGAATTGTCGCTAGGAAGTGAATTAACGGGGGAACTCGTCCCCAACCAAACAACATAATTCCTAGAAAACTAGCCTCTAGCATAAAGGCCATGGTTCCCTCGAAACCGAGGATAGTTCCGAAAAAGTCCCCCACCGCTTCCGAAAAAGGCGCCCAATTCATGCCAAACTGAAAAGCCATCGGTAAACCAGAAGCAACTCCAATGCCGAAATTGAGAATGTAAAGTTTTGACCAGAAGCGAGCGTGATGATAGTAGTCAGGATTGCGGGTTTTTAGCCATAATCCTTCGACAATAACTAGATAGATGCCCATACCAGTGGTTAACACCGGCCAAAGCATATGGAAAATAGCGGTGATGGCGAATTGTATCCGCGACAAAGCGACGGGATTGGCAAGTAAATCCATGATTATAATCTTTAAACGATCGTGAAGATATGATAAGCACCTATAATACTTAGCCAGTAATGCCCTGAAAAGGCAAGGGTAAATAGGGATTATACAGATTGTTTTTAGATTTATGCGATCGCTTTGGTGTTAGTCAATGACTTAGTTAGTATTCTTGTATTATATTGGGAGGAAAACTCAGAAAAATTGCTAGAATATTAGCCTGATTAATTAATTTTCCCCTCGATCGAGTATGACTTTCTCCTCAGCCGCAGACTTTCAAGATGAATTTGATGTCATCGTCGTCGGGGCGGGCCATTCCGGCTGTGAAGCGGCCCTAGCTTGCGCCCGTCTCGGTTGTCGTACCCTTCTCCTCACTCTTAATCTCGATAAAATCGCTTGGCAACCCTGTAACCCCGCCGTCGGTGGTCCGGCTAAATCCCAATTAACCCACGAAGTGGACGCTTTAGGCGGCGAAATTGGCAAAATGGCCGACCGCACCTATCTGCAAAAACGGGTTCTTAATGCCTCTCGCGGACCGGCAGTCTGGGCCCTACGGGCCCAAACCGATAAACGGGAATACGCGGCGGTGATGAAAGGTATCGTCGAAACCCAGGCAAATCTGGTTATTCGGGAAGGCATGGCCACAGACCTGATTTTAGGGGCAAATGAGCAAGTTTTAGGGGTAGAAACCTATTTCGGCACTTGTTTCGCCGCTAAAGCCGTCATTTTAACCACTGGCACTTTTTTAGGCGGCAAAATCTGGATCGGCGGCAAGTCTATGGCCGCCGGACGCGCGGGCGAATTTGCGGCGGTGGGTTTAACAGAAACCCTAAATCGTCTCGGATTCGAGACTGGTCGTCTAAAAACTGGCACTCCTGCCCGTGTGGATAAGCGTTCGGTGGATTACTCCCGCATGGAACCGCAACCGCCCGATGAAGAGGTACGTTGGTTTAGTTTTGATCCGGAGGTGTGGATCGAACGGGAACAAATGAACTGTCATCTCACCCGCACCACGGCGGCAACTCATCAATTAATCAGAGATAATTTACATTTATCCCCCATTTATGGCGGTTTTATTGACTCCAAAGGACCGCGTTATTGTCCTAGTATTGAGGATAAAATCGTCCGTTTTGCCGATAAAGAAAGTCATCAAATTTTTATTGAACCGGAAGGGCGCGATATTCCCGAACTTTATATCCAAGGCTTTTCAACGGGACTGCCGGAAAATGTTCAATTAGCAATGCTGCGGACTTTACCCGGTTTAGAAAACTGTGTGATGCTGCGGGCTGCCTATGCAGTGGAATACGATTATTTACCGGCAACTCAGTGTTATCCAACCCTGATGACGAAGAAGATTGAGGGGTTATTTTGTGCGGGACAAATTAACGGCACAACCGGTTATGAAGAAGCGGCAGCCCAGGGACTGGTGGCGGGGATTAATGCGGCGCGGTTTGCTTTAGGAAAAGAGTTAATTGTTTTTCCCCGGGAGGAAAGTTATCTAGGAACTTTGGTCGATGATTTGTGTACCAAGGATCTGCGGGAACCCTATCGAATGTTAACCAGTCGTTCCGAATATCGCTTAGTATTGCGATCGGATAATGCCGATCAAAGATTAACACCTTTAGGGCGAGAAATTGGTTTAATTGATGACCGGCGTTGGCAATTATTCCAAACTAAACAGACTAATATTATCGCCGAAAAAGAACGCCTACACGAAACCAGAATTAAAGAACGGGATGAAGTAGCAATCGCCATCGTTAAGGATACAGAACAAAAAATCAAAGGTTCTCTCTCTTTAGCGGATTTACTGCGTCGTCCTAGCTTGCATTATCTCGATCTTGATCGTTATGGTTTAGGTAATCCCGATTTAAATTTAGCCGAAAGAGAAGGGGTAGAAATTGAGATTAAATATTCTGGTTATTTGAAGCGACAACAAAATCAAATCGACCAAATTAGTCGCCACAGTAACCGTCATTTATCCCCCGATATTGACTACATGAAAATCGAAACTTTGTCAATGGAATCGCGGGAAAAATTAACAAAAATTAAACCCGCCACTATCGGCCAAGCCTCGCGAATTGGCGGAGTCAATCCTGCTGATATTAACGCTTTATTAGTATATTTAGAAATGCGGCAGATGTCGGCAGTTAAAAGTTAGGAAATAATCTCGATTTTAAGCGATCAAGAGTTATCATCGGCTGCTTAATTAGGGTTTGCTGAATAAATGTGAAATGTAGGCAAGGTAAGGGTTTTGTGGCTTTACGAGCGAAACAGGTGCAAGATTTTGAGAGAATCATGCTTCAAAACCTTGCGTCTTCATCGGCCCGCCTCCTGTAGGGGCGAAGCATTCGGGCAATAACCTATCGGTGAAACCGTAGATTTTCTATCCGAATGCTTCGCCCGTACTTTTTGCCGCAAACCCTACTTAAGTTTAAATGAAGTATGACGGGATTTGGCATCATCCCCAGCATTAAGATAAATCCTATAAAATACCTTTAGTTTTTAACAAGAAAATTCGCTAATCGGAGAAAAGGTGAGGAGAGAAAGCTTAGGAAAGCCGATAGGAGCCGTGACGTTGGGCATAATAATCGAGAATTGCCGTCACCAGAGGGCGATCGCTTTCCTGAAAAGTCTCGGTATAGTTAATTTCTAGACTACCGATCTGACTTTGATGATAATCGAATTGTTGGAACTGCTGGGGAGTGAGATGGGTTTCGACCCCCTGAACCTGTTCTAAATGGCTGGCTAACTCCCGATAGATAGCCAAGGGCATTCGCGGATAAATAATGGTTTGTTTTTGTTGAATAGCAATCGATCGCACGGGTTTTATTCTCCTGATTCGGAAACATTATAGCTGATCGAGGCTTGCGGTGCGGCGGCGGGTTCGGGGACAGCATCCCCTAAACGACGGGTAATAGTTCGACCGTATTGTTCTAAGACAATATAGGGGTTATCGGGATTAGTATCGATCGCTTTAACTAAAATTAAACCATTAGAGAGAGTAGAACCGGGGATAACTCGACGTTCCGTGGCTTCTCCGGGGGCTTTCACGATCGCCATAGCAGTGGTAGGTAACTGGACGATGCCCGATACTTGCACTTCTTCCGCTTCCGTCGGTTGCGGTGGTGGTGGCGGCCCTTTCACTATCGGTGGTCTGGGAGTGGGACGATTGCCTACGGATGCGGATGGGGGTGCGGCTGCCGGACGATTGCCCATTGGTGCGGCTGCGGCTATCGTAATATTTGGTTGTAGGGGAAAGGGGGCAAAGGGATCGCTGCGACCGCGATTAATTTCTGCCCGTTTTTGGTCGGGGTCGGTAGCGGGAATCAATCCCGCTACCCTTGGGGGGGTTGGTTCGGTGGCCGGTTGCACAGCACCGCTAAAGGCCGGTGGTTGGGCAGCCGGGGGACTGGGAGAGGGGGTGGGGGTTTCTTGGCTGGGCGGTGGGGATTGATTAGCTTGGTTAGAAGCTGGACATCCCACCAACAATAAAGCGACACTCCCCACCGATAGGATTAGCGGCAATTTTTTCATACGGAAACAAAGACAAAATGGCCTGGTCGGATAACTTTAGATACTAACATAACATTTGTTTCCCAGAAATCTAGGCCGATGATGGGGGGAAAGTCAGGAGCTTTGCCCCGCTAGTCCAGTTTTAATACTGACTACCGGATTTGCGATGACCGATGGCGGTGACACCGTTACTATCCAAAACTTGACCCCGCTCGACGGTAGCATAGACTAACCAGCGATCGCCGCAGAGTTGTCGCTCTTTGACCGTACACTCTAGATAGGCGAGACTTTCGCTTAAAATCAGACAGCCATTTTCCCCGACTTGGGTTTCTAATCCCGTAAAGACATCGCCGCCGGATTTGATGCGATTGGAAAAATGACGGCGTAAATTGCGCCCTTCCTTGAGAATATTCAAGGTAAAGGCGGTTCCGGAGTTAATTAGGCGATCGGCGGCTTGTTCGTCAGCAACGGCGATAATTAGCCCCGGGGGGTTAAAACTGGCTTGGGATACCCAAGAGGTCAGGAAACCAGCATGATCCTCGCCCTGACGAGTGGTGAGAACAGAGAGGGAACCGACAATCCGACCAACGGCCTGGGCAGTGCGATCGATTTGTGTTTCGGTCATTCCCTGTTGGGGAACCCGCAATTTTTTGGTTTTTTTCAAGGCCCTGGCGAAGGTTTCTCCAGCTAAATAACCTGCTTGTAAACAGCTTTCTGTGGGGCTAAAACGCACGCGCAAGGATTCAAAACCGAGGCGATAATTAGCATCTTTGAGTTTAGTTTCAATTAAATCTACAGCTTCCCCACTCCAACCGTAGGAACCAAAAACCCCGGCTAATTTAGTTTTTGCTGCCGTGGAAAGAACGATTCCTAAAGCGGTTTGGATCTGGGTAGGAGCGTGACCGGCTAAGGTGGGAGAACCGATAATAAATCCGTCACAATTTTCGATCGCTTGACTAATTTCGGCGGGGGTGGCAAACTCACAATTTATTGATTCTACGGCCAGATCATTTTCTAATAATCCTCGTTCGATCGAGCGGGCCAGGGTGGCAGTATTTCCGTAGGCAGAAGCATATAATAAAGCCACTTGTAGAGGTCGAGTTTTTTGTTCTTGACACCAATAACGATAATCGTGGGCAAGACGACTAAGACTATGACGAATTATCGGACCGTGGGCGGGTGCATAATATTGGGCGGGAAATTCTTTAATTTTGTCGAGGGCTGTTTCTACCGCTTTGGATTGCACGGCATGGAGACAATCAAAATAATAACGACGATCCGCGTCTAATTGTTTCCAATTTTCATCCCAAAGAGCGTCACTGCACAGATGTACACTAAAGAATTTATCGCTGTATAAAATTTGGGTTTTTTGGTCAAAAGTGCAGATACCATCAGGCCAGCGCGGCGTAGGGACATTAATAAAACTTAGTTGATGACCTTGCCCTAAATCAAGGATTTCATCGCTTCGTATGCCCAAAATTTGGGCATCGGGAAAGGCATTTTTAAGGGTATTGACGGCAGATTTAGAACAGAGGATGGTGATTTGATGGGTGGCGGCTAATAAGGCCTTTAAAGTGACGATACGGTTGGGATTAACGTGACTGAGAATCAGATAATCGAGACGATGTAAGGAGATATATTGACGAATTTCTTCTAAATAAATTTCGGTGAAGGATTCTCCAGGGGGATCGATTAAGGCGGTTTTATCGCCACAGATAAGATAGGAATTAGCGGTGGTTCCCCGTTGACGAGCATATTCTATTTCAAATTTTAATCTGTCCCAAGTACGGGAGCGAAAAACCCAAGTTTTATCGGCAATTTCTGCGGTTTGAACATCGCGGGAGCGATTATTAATAGCAGGATTGGGAATTAAGGTATTAGTGGTCATAATTGTTAAGTTGGGTGTTGGGTGTTGGGTGTGGGGTGTGGGGTGTGGGGTGTGGGGTGTGGGGTGTGGGGTGTGGGAAGAATAAATAAAAATAATCTCCTGACTCCTGACTCCTGACTCCTGACTCCTGACTCCTGAATCCTGTCTCCTGTCTCCTGTCTCCCATCCCCTTCTAACTGATAACTGACTAAATTTTGCTGTTTATTTCAGTTAATTCTTTAACTAAATGTTGACGATAACGTTCAGAAACTTTTTGTTCAGGATCGATACCTTCAAAGGTGGGAGGAAGCCAAACTCTTAACACCATTAATGTACCGAGAACTATTAGAAAAGCACAGGCAGCTAATACTTGTGTCCAATTAGTTTCTAGGACTCCTCTGACAATTAATTCTCGCAAAACCGAGACGATAGAAACTTCCACGGCAACACCGATAGAAACTCGTTTTTCTTGCAAATAAATAATCAACAATCGGAACAATTCTACTAGAATTAAGAGGAATAAAATATCGGCGGTAATAATCCGAAATTGAATCGGTGGCAGCAGAGACATAAACATTTCTCTGACTTCTAACACCATGAAGCTAAATAAACCGATACAGAGAGAAATGACAATTAAATCTTGAATCATTTCTAAGACTTGCACTACTCGCACCATCATTGGGGAAGGGTTTTTAATTGGTTCGTACATTTTATTTCTCCTAAGATTGATAGAATTTGGTGTTAGGAAAGTGGGGAAGTAGGGTGATGGGGGGATGGGAAGAATAAATAAAAATAACCTCCTGACTCCTGATAACTGATAACTGATAACTGTTAATAATGATTGCCAACTTTGCGATGATGGACAGCAGTTAAGGTATCTAAACGGGCAACTCGTCCGGTATTAACGGTACAATAAACTACCCAATGATCGCCGCAATCTAAACGACTGGTGACTTCACATTCTATGTAAGCTAAGGCATCGGCTAAAATTGGTGATCCATTATTGGCAGTATAGGTTTTAATGCCTTCAAAACGATTGGCACCGGGAGAGAAACGCTTGAGGAAATGTTTCATTAATTTCTGGTAATTATCCTCAGCTAAAACATTTAAAACAAAGGTATCGCTAGGCTGTAAAAAGGATACCATTGCCCGATCTTTGGCCACTGCAATCGCCACACCTAAAGGATTTAAACTTGCTTGTGTCACCCAAGAGGCAATCATGGCACTAGATAAATCGGCTTTTTGGGAAGTAATTAGATACAATCCGGTACTAATACGGCCTAAAGCTCTTTCTAAGTCGTTGTTAATCGATTTAATTTGTTTAATCGTTTTTTCTCGGCTTAACCATTGGCCGAGGTCGGTTCCTGCTTCATCGGCAATAAAATCGAGGGATTGATTGGGATTATCTTTAACTAAAAGAGGAGGAAAAGCTTCGATGGCGACCATTTCCTGTAATTTATTTCTCAAGGGAAAAATTGGTTCATCTTCCCCACCTCCTGACTCAAATAATCCTACCGCTTGTTTGCCATTAACTGCAGCAAGAATTGTGCTTAAAATCGTCTGGTTAGTCAGGGAAGATTGGGGAGGCATTCCGATGACAACTCCCTTAGACTGATTGATTAATTCTCTGACTTCGTGGGGATCAGCATTATTCATATCGACTAATTCTGTCACCACATCAGTTTTAGTCAAACCCTGACTAATCATAGTAGCTAAATGTTCGCTTTGTCCGTAATCTTGGGTAAAGAATATAGCCACTAAAGTATCGGCAGAAGTTTGTTCTTGACTCCAAGTTTGATAGCGTCCCACCCAATCAGAAATATGGTGTTTTAATAGGGGACCGTGACCGGTGGCAATGAGATTAATCTCAAATTTCTCGATTCTTTTAATTGCCCCTAAAACTGAACGAGCATTCGGTCGCATCAGACAGTCATAATAGGTTTGAAAATCGGCTTCTAGCAGGTCTTTTTCTCGATCGTAGATTTGATCATCACAAAAGTGCATTCCGAAAGCATCACAGGTAAAAAGGGTGGCAGTTTTAGCATCAAAAGTGAAGATAGTATCAGGCCAATGAAGATTAGGGGCTGAAACAAATTCTAAGACATGACCATTGCCTAAATCTAAAGTATCACCACTTTTAACGATTAACTGTTTAAAGGGTCTGTGTACCATGTTTTCGAGGAATTGCATGGCAACTTTCGCCCCAACCACGGTAACTTCTGGGACTAATTCCAAAACTTCTTTGACTAAACCACTGTGGTCGGGTTCGGTGTGACTGATAATTAAATAATCAAGATGATTGATGTTGATTAGTTTAGTTAATTCCTCCAGATAAAGGCGATCGAATTTGCGGTGAGATGTATCAATTAGGGCGGTTTTTTCCCCTTGAATAACAAAAGAGTTATAAGTGGTACCGTTTTCTAAACCAAATTCGATATCAAAACGATCGCGATCCCAATCCAAACAGCGCAAGGTAAAAGTATTTTCGGCGATTTCTTGGATTTGTGTGGTTAAACGGCTGGTTTTAGCGGGTTTTGGGGTGATTAAAGCAACCATAATTTTTATCTCCCACAGGATTTGATTCGGAACTGCATTTGCTTAATTCCTATGGTGACTTGCTTTCAGCGATTTGTAAAATACCAATTACTCAAGTAAATGATTAGCTAGATTTATATAACCTTTTCTCTATGATTGCGAGTATTAATTTGAGTGCTGGCCTTGCCGAATCAAGATCTGAATACTAAATCCGGTTATTAAAGACTGATTATTTATTGCCCCTTTTGCCTCTTGCATGAGTGCCTGTCCTGATATGTAGCCTATACTCAACGGATTTAGTATGAGTCCCTCGTATCGATTTCTCAACGTTTGTCTCTGGCACTTTTTTGACTAAAAAAGTGCCAAAACCGTTTTCTAGTAGGCTTCCAGTAATATTCAGCAAACCCTAGATAGTCAACAGATTAGCTTTCTGGGAGGGCGGTCCACGAACCAAGAAAAATGGTATAACGACTGAGTCAAGAGCGGCCGCTCTTTTAAGCAAAAATAAATCTACTAATAATAGAGACCTTATTGTTAAGGTCTCTAGATTCTCTAGAAAATGCTAGATTTACCAGCTAATTACTTTAACCGTTTCGTTAAATAAATTTGCTTCTAGGGAATCGGGGGAACTTGTCACCACACCGGCAATTAGATCTTCGGGTTTTATTGCTGCTTGTTTCATACAGGAGGGACAAATTAAGACTTTTCCCCCTTGACTGATGAAATCTACTAACATTGCTTGCAGGGTTTTACCGGTGATACCGTTAGTGTGTTGAGGAATTGTCGTTGCGGCGAGGTGTACCCCTGTAATATTCAAAAAAATAGTGGTTGAGTGACCTTTTTTCAACATATTGGTGGCGACACCAATGGCCATTGCAGCTCGCCAAGGATCATCGGTGGTTAAATTAACAAATAAATCGGTTTTTTGTTGACCGACAGCAATTATTGCTTCGTTAGTTTGTACTGGAGAAACGCCAGGATTAGCCAAGACTGGGATAGATGTAACTAAGGATAATCCGACCAGGGAACTAAGGGCTAAAGATTTTAACAACATTTTCCTGTCCTCTTGCTGCTGGGTGCAATGAAAACATTTTCATTATGATAATTTCTGGAAATCTTGTCAACAGACAGCCCGTCAAACTTTAATTTTTGTTGCCGATAACAAAAACCATCTACTAAAAAAATGATAATTATTTACTTGTCTAACATTTTATCTAATCTTTCCTGAATCAATAAAGCCATGGAAGAACGCAGAAAAAATAAAGCAAATAACCCAGCTAAACTGAAGGGAATAATGGCCAGTTTGCTATAGTTGGTGTCTAATAAAAATATGGCTGAGATAATGCTAAATCCCAATAGACAGACATTAATTAATATTTTAATTCCCAGATAAATTCTTTTCAGAAGTCGTTCATTTTCCCGTGACTTAACTTGAAAAACTAAATTTCCTCGCTCGATTTTTTCCTCTAATTGACGGATCATTCTCTCGTTTTTATTACCTTTTTGCCATTGTTGTTTAAGAAAAGTGCGCGCTTGATTAGCTAGGGTAAGCATGGTGTTGGTAGTTCCTCCCGATACCGCTAGACTTTTCACAAAAGGTTGACTAGCTGCTAATAAATTATACTGGGGATCTAAAGAGCGGGCAATCCCATCCAAAGTGGTGACAGATTTAATAATAAAAGTCATTTGGGGAGGTAAGCGAAAAGGTTGCTGTTTAAACATTAAATACACTTGATCGCTAATTTGTTCAAAAGCCCTCACATCTACCGGTTTATCGCGAAATTCATCTAAGAGAAACTGCACGATATTTCGCACGGGTTGCAGCTCTACAACGGGTTCAATTAACCCCATATACATCAAGGTTTTTAAGACTGTTTCCGTATCCTTTCTCAAGATAGCGAAAAAGGTTTCAATCATTTGATCTTTAGCGACGGACTTTAACTCGAACATCGTGCCGAAATCGTAGAAAATTAACTCCCCTTCCTGACTGACTGCCATATTACCCGGATGGGGATCCGATTGAAAAAAACCATCCTGTAATAGTTGTTTGAGATAGGAACAGATTCCCAGTTGAATAATCCCATCTACATTAATACCGTTAGCTAGTAAAGTCTCTCGATCATCCACTTTAATCCCCGGCACATACTCCAAAGTTAATACCCTGCGGGTGGTATATTGCCAGTAAACTAAAGGAACTTTTACCTGGGGATAATTCTTAAAATTTTCCCGAAAGCGATCGGCATTTTTGCCCTCATGAATATAATCGATTTCTTGAAAGAGTAGCTCAAAGAATTCTTGATAGATAGCTTCTAAATTATATTTTTTCACCCCGGGGAAAATATTTAACCAACGGGTGAGACGATGCAACAATTCAAAATCGAGATTAAATAGTCCTTCCAGATTCGGTCTTTGTACCTTAATAACGACCTCTTCCCCACTTAATAACCGCGCTCGATGCACTTGTCCTAAACTGGCACAAGCGAGGGGAGACACGGTAAAACTTTCAAATAAATTATCTAGGGTTTGTCCTAATTCTGTTTCAATAACTCGGATCGCTTCTTGACTATTAAATTCGGGAACTCGATCCTGTAATTGGGTTAATTGTTCGATATATTCGAGCGGAATTAAATCTGCTCGCGTCGATAAAGATTGCCCAATTTTAATAAAAGTTGGTCCTAAATTCATGAGGCGATCTACTAACCATTTCGCTCTCCTTTGCCGTTTTTTGCCCCTATTAGCCCCCGTTAAACGATCCCAGAGCAAAAAAGTCAAAAACTGCATTGTAAAGCTAAATATCTCCAATTGACGAACAATCGGCGCTCGCAAGCTTTGCTGCCAATGTAAAGATTTGGGGGAATCAAAAGGAGTAAGCATCAGTTATCAGTTATCAGTCATCAGTTATCAGTTATCAGTGATCAGTTATCAGTTATCAGTCATCAGCAAAATCGATCTACAGCGTTTCTCGTCAAGATGAAGTATAGATTAAACCTTGCCGAAGTAAGGATTCCAGTTGCAAAAACGCGCTTCATCCATCTGAGAAACGCTGTCAAGTATTCCCTTCCGGTTTAAGAATTCGCCGGTAAAAATCCTGATTTTCAGCTTTTAATCTCTGGGACGGGGTAAACCCAGATCTACCGCTAGACGATGACTGCAAGCAAAACCAGAAAAGGCCACCGCGTTTAATCCTTGACCGGGGAAGGTACTATCTCCCACACAATAAAGATTAGGAATAGCTGTGCGATTAAAGGGCATTCCTAATAAGCCTAACAGTTTTCTTCGCGGTATTGGGCCGTAACTGCCATCGATTCTATTCAAAAAGCGGCGATGGGTGCGGGCCGTGCCAATTTCGATATAATCTAATCCTGTATCTAGTTTGGGAAAGAGTTTTTTCAGGCGATCGATGAGACGATTAGCAGCGGCCTCTTTTTTCTGTTGATATTCTTGGGGGGACAGTTTTTGCCATTGATCAATCCAGCTAGGGGTGAAAGTATGAATGATATGATGGTCCGGGGGTGCTAGGGAGGGATCGAGTAAGGTAGGAATAGAAACAAAGATAGTTCCCTGTTCTGCTTCCATATTTTCCCAATCTTCTAGTAAAATATGGTGACATTCGCTTCCTGACGGTAATACATCGGCCTTGACTCCCAGATGCAAACTGAGGAAACTGGGGGATTTTTGATAGCGTTTTTGCCAATTTTTTTCACTGCGGGGGAGAGATTCCGGGGGGAGTAGTTTCTCGAAGGTATCCCAACGGGTGGCATTAGAAACAATCTTTTTAGCGTAATATTCCTTACCATTGGTCAATCTTACCCCGATCGCCCGTCCTGCATCTAAAATAATCTTATTCACTCTCGCTTGATACTGGATTTCACCACCAGCTTTTTCCAATCCCTCGACTAACTTGAGAGCAATCTGTCCTACTCCCCCTCGGGGATAGTTAATTCCGCCGTAATGGCGATCGCTAAAGACCATTCCCGCATTAATCATCGGAGTGCGATCGGCGGGTACTACCGACCAACAATAACATTCCATATCGATAAATTTCAATAATTTCGGGTCTTTAATATATTTTCTGGCCACATCTCCCGCATTTTGGGGTAAATACTTGACCAATCCCAAACAGGATAAAGGATGCTGGAAAAAAACCCTAGTCAGATAGCGGGGTTCTTCCAATGATAGTAAATCCATACTATTGAGGCAATTAAACACCTGCCAGCATTCATCGTAAAAGCGCCGGATACCGGTTTTTTCTGCGGGAAAATGGCTAATTAATTCCTGTAAAAATTGTTCGTAGTCGCGATGAACTTTTAAGTCTAATCCGTCCGGGAGATGATAATGAATCTGGACGGGATCGGCAATGGTTTCGATACTCATATCCACCGCTGCCAAAGCTTTGGTTAAGAGGTTAGTCGTCCCCTTTTTGCCAAAACCAAAAATCATCGAAGCACCCACATCAAAACGATAACCCTCTCGTTCAAAATAACCTGCGCTGCCCCCCGGAATCAGATAACTCTCTAAAACTAAGACTTTTGCCCCTTTTGCCGCTAATTGCGTCGCTGTCACCAATCCCCCGATTCCCGACCCAATCACGATCGCATCGTACTGATTACTCATAACTTTAGTTGATAAATTTTTGTGTCAATTCTTGATTTTAACCTTGACTAGCGGTGATTTATCGGCTAGTTTGCGGGAGCAGAAAATTTTTGGGGAGAGATGAAAAGTTGGTCAAAGGAAAAAAAGTCTTGACAAATCCCGCCACTTGACATAGTTGGATTTGGGTGATATCATCTCCGGAAAGACGGGCAGCTCGGCAGCTCTACTGTTATCAAGAATATTGGCTCTTCTTGTTTCTGTGTGGAAGCAAGAAGAATAGGGATAATTTTCTGGAAAGATAGTCTTCAAAGCCTTGCCTAGCAAGACTACTAGAAACGATAAACACTGATTATCACACCAAGTCGGGGAGAGCCAAACATCATTTTACCTAAAATTAATTAATCAATTGGATAATGTATAGAAAACTGGCCAACAAAATCCTTAAATTAGCCAATGCCCTATCTAGGTCATCGAAGCGCTCTCTTTTAATGGTCACCGATTGCCTTATTTTTTGTCTAACCATATATCTAGCCTTCTATCTTAGGTTTAATCTTAGCCTCGAATATCAGCAAATTAGACCTTTTTTAGGGGAAATATTGGGCTTAATTGCCATTAAAACTCTAGTTTTCTATCTCAAAGGTATTTACAGTCCCGTAGTACGTTATACAGGGTTAGAGTTTCTTTCGTCGGTACTGCAAGCGGTTCTCTATAGTTCAGGGGTTTTAATCAGTCTTGCCTACTTTCAAGGGGATGCCTTTTTGCCGCGTTCAGTCCTGATTATCGACGCATTGTTAACCCTAATATTGGTTATCGGGGTGAGATTATTGATTCGTTCTATCTTTCACCGTCTGAATATTTACGTCAGTAGTGTCGATAGAGAACCGACAATTGTTATCTATGGTGCGGGGGTTGTGGGTTGTCAATTAGCACGTTCCCTACAAAATGACCCCCACTATCGTTTATTGGCCTTTGTTGATGATAATCCCAATTTGCAGCAGCGAGTTATCCAAGGCATTAGGGTTTATTCCCCCTCTCAATTGGCACTACTGCACCAAAAACGGTCTTTTGACTGGGTTATTCTCGCTATTCCGAATGTAGCCAAGGCCAAAAAGCGGCAAATCATCGAAAGTCTAGAAACTTTACCCATCGTCATTAAAACCGTCCCTCCCCTCTCAAAAATTTTATCGGGAGAAGCGGCCATCAATCAGATTCGCAGTGTCGATGTCTCGGAATTATTAGGACGGGAAGAAATTCTACCCCATCCCGAACTTTTGGCAAAAAATGTCACGGGTAAAGCGGTGTTAGTCACTGGGGGGGGCGGTTCCATCGGTTCGGAATTATGCCGACAAATCGCCTTCCTCAAGCCAAAATGCTTGGTAATCTACGAATTAAACGAGTTTTCCCTCTACAAAATCGATCTCGATTTAAGTGAAAATTATGCCGATTTACGCAAGTATGCCTATCTAGGCAATGTTCTCGACCGCAATCATCTGGCCCGAGTCATCCAACAACACCAGATCCAGACAATTTATCACACGGCCGCCTATAAGCACGTTCCCCTTGTGGAAGCCAATGCTAGTCAAGGGATTTACACTAATGTTTGGGGTAGTTTAAATGTCGCTCAGACCGCGATCGAGAATTCAGTTAGTAATTTAGTTCTCATTTCCACTGATAAGGCCGTCAGACCGACTAACATTATGGGGGCCAGTAAACGCTGTGCTGAGTTAGTCGTGCAAGCTTTGGCCGCTTTACCCGACACTTCCACCTGTTGCGCTATCGTCCGCTTTGGCAATGTTCTCGATAGTAGCGGTTCCGTGGTGCCGCGTTTCCGGGAACAAATCGCCCAACGTAAGAATATTACCCTCACCCATCGCGATATTATTCGCTATTTTATGTCTATTCCAGAGGCGGTGCGTTTGGTTATACAAGCAGGAGCCATGGCCCGAGGGGGTGAGGTATTCCTGTTAGATATGGGTGAACCGGTAAGAATTTACGATTTGGCCCTACAGATGATTCGTTTAAGTGGCTTGGAATTAGGACAAGATATCAATATTGAAATCACAGGATTAAGACCAGGGGAAAAACTCTACGAAGAATTATTAATCGATACCGATAAAGCTCGTCCCACCGCTCACCCAAAGATTTTTTGCGCTCATGAACACTTTCTTGCTTGGGACAAATTGCAAATCAAATTAGAGCAACTGCTTAATTATATTCAAGTTAATGACCGTCAGGGCTTAGTTAAGTCCCTACAAGATTTAGTTCCTGAATACCGGACCCCGCAGCAAATAGCCGGTCATTTGTCAAGTAAAAAGTGAAAGAAAGGAGTTTTAGCGAGTGCATCCCACATTTGCAGAAATACCGACAATTAGCAATTATCAGTGACTCTTAAATTAGTACAAAAATATGAACAATCGCGTGTAAGCATCCCACCGAAAAACTAATGCGCTCCGGGGTTTGGGCCCCAACGGGGGGTTTGGGTAGGGTTGATTCATGAATCAACCCTACTATCACTCAACCCTAGGGTTGAGTGATAAAACCGAAAGTAACGCCCAATTTTAGGAGAAAGTTTCCCCTTAAAAATCCCAAATTAGTAGATTTACAAAAATGAGATGCACCCGTTTTAGATATCCTCTTTTTCACCAAATTTATTAATCTAATTGAACCGAATGCTCTTGTTTTAATTGCTTTTGGATGGTTTTTACCGTCTGCTCAATTTTATTGATTCCGCGAGAAGAAGGCCGATTTACTCTATCAGCTAGAGGAGAAGTTTGTTGAATAGCAATGCTTAAATAAAGAGGAAAAGCGAGGGTAAAGGCTAAAAAAAGACGTTGTAACATGATCCACTCCCACAAAAGTTCTTCAGCGATTATTTTAGCCGGCTGAAACTTTTACCAGAATAACGACTAACTAGGAAAATTTCAGCTAGTTTGTGACAGTCCGGCAATTGGTGGGGCAATCCTAAAGAATTAGCGCTGAAACCCTCAACCCTAGACCGAGAGTCTGATAGATTGATCTAGAAACATGATCGATCGCTCTATCTATGCACAAAATTCCAGTTACTGTGATCACGGGTTTTCTGGGTGCGGGAAAAACTACCCTCATCCGTCATCTACTGCAAAATAATCAAGGCCGACGGGTGGCCGTTATGGTCAATGAATTCGGAGAAGTGGGAATTGATGGTGATTTGTTGAAAAGTTGTCAGACCTGCGACGACAACCCCAACGATAATATTGTGGAACTGACCAACGGTTGTCTGTGCTGTACAGTACAGGAAGAATTTCTCCCCACCATGCAGAAATTGCTGGAGCGACGGCAACAGTTGGATTGTATGCTGATCGAAACTTCGGGGTTAGCTTTACCTAAACCTCTGGTTCAAGCTTTTCGCTGGCCGGAAATCCGCAACGGTGCGACGGTGGACGGAGTAATCACCGTGGTGGATGGTTTTGCTGTCGCTAGGGGTCGTCTGGTGGCGGATTTGGACGCTTTAACGGCACAAAGGCAAGCAGACCCCAATTTAGAACACGAAACGCCCATTGAGGAGTTATTTGAGGATCAGTTAGCCTGCGCTGACCTGGTACTCTTAACTAAAACCGATCTCATCAGCGAAATCGAATTAGAAAAAATTATTAATTGGCTGAAAACACAACTGCGATCGACGGTAAAAATAGTTACTTGTGCCGATGGACAAATTAGCCCCGATGTGCTATTGGGATTTAATGCCGCCGTCGAGGATAATTTAGCTAGTCGTCCTAGTCATCATGATCACGAGGAAGAACACGATCACGATGAGGATATCAATTCTGTGCAGTTTTGCCTCGATTCTCCCGTAGATGCCCGAATTTTGACCCAACGGATTAAAGAATTGGTAGCCCGAGAAGAAATCTATCGGGTCAAGGGATTTGTTAACGTGGCCAATAAACCGATGCGTATGGTGTTACAGGGAGTCGGCGATCGCTTTGATTCTTTCTTCGACCGACCCTGGCAATCCACGGAAATGCGGCAAACCCGCTTGGTCTTTATCGGCCGCTCCCTCGATAGTCAGAGAATCGAGCAGGCCTTAACTAGGGTTTGCTGAATAAATGTGAAATGTAGGCAAGGTAAGAGTTTTGTGGCTTTTCTCGCGAAACAGGTGCAAGATTTTGAGAGAATCGTCGTTCAAAACCTTGCGTCTTCATCGGCCCGCGTCCTGTAGGGGCGAAGCATTCGGGCAATAACCTATCGGTGAAACTGGAGATTTTCTAACCGAATGCTTCGCCCGTACTTTTTGCCGCAAACCCTAACTAGGGTTTGCTGAAGAAGTTTTTCCTAGGGACAGGGTGTGGGGTAGGGAGATTATTTTTATTTATTCTCCCCTCTCCCTTCTCCTTTCTCCCCCTCTACAATAATTACTCGCAGCCAGAAATACGTTGGGTACTATCATACTTTGTGCTTTTTGTCAAAAAAACTTTTTTTTTGCAATAAAACTACACAAAAAAAAGATCATCGTTATGGGTGAAATTGACTGATTTGACCGTCTTAATTAGGATCACCTTCTAGGTGTGGCAAGGGTTTCAACCATTGCTGCCCAAAAAAGCACAGAATAACCCATTATGAAATTCATTAAAATCGCTGTAACCATTGTAACATCGTTGTTAAATAAAAATCTTTCTCAATTAATTCTTAAGAATTTGTAAATATTGCGGAATGTTAATTTAAATATTCTCAAGTTTTTGGAGTCAATAAATAATTTTTGCTTATCTTTGATCAACAGAGGCAGTCCCAATGAAAAAATTTTCACCCCCACAGATGAAAGAGGTTTCTTTCCCTACACCCTACACCCCACACCCTACACCCCACACCCCACACCCCACACCCCACACCCCACTGAAAAAGCTCCGGCGTTTGATCGCCCGGATAGATGGTCGGGGATTTGGGTTAGGGTAGTAAAAGATACAGATTACCCACCCTTCCAGACCAACAATTATGACGAACACCAGTAACCCGCTGCTTGCCGGTCAAGGATTACCGGCTTTTGACCAAATCCAACCCGGCCTGATTGTCCCTGGGATGACGCAACTTTTACAGGAACTGGCCAGAGAATTAACCGATCTAGAAGCGCAGATTGCCCCCACCTGGGAAAAATTAGTCGAACCCCTCACCCGGATCGAAGAACGTTTAAGCTGGAGTTGGGGGATTATCGGTCATCTGATGGGGGTAAAAAATAGCCCGGAATTGCGTCAAGCTTACGAAACCGTACAACCACAGGTAGTCGAGTTTATTAGCCGTTTAAGCCAAAGTAAACCCATTTATGAGGCATTCTCGTCCCTGCGTCAAGGGGAAAGCTGGGGGCAATTAGACGAGGCACAACAGCGCATTGTCGAAGCTTCCCTGCGGGATGCCCAATTGGCCGGGGTGGGATTGGTAGGGGAGAAAAAAGACAGATTTAACGCGATTCAACTGGAATTAGCGGAAATCACCACGAAATTTTCTAATAACCTCCTCGATGCCACCAAAGCTTTTCAACTAAAACTAACAACCCCAGAAGATATCGCCGGTTTACCCCCTAGTCTCCTCAGTTTAGCCGCCCAAACCGCCCGGGGCCAGGGGGAAACTAACGCCAGCAACGAAACCGGCCCCTGGGTGATTACCCTCGATTTTCCCAGTTATTTCCCCTTTATGAAGTACAGCGATAATCGGGAATTGCGGGAAAAACTCTATAAAGCCTACGTTAGTCGGGCTGATCTGGGAGAATTGGATAATAATCCCTTAATCGATCGCATTTTGCAACTTCGTCAGGAACAGGCCCATCTTTTAGGTTATAGTACCTACGCCGAGGTCAGTCTTGCCCGGAAAATGGCCAATTCTGTGGATGAAATCGAGAAATTGCTTGACAATTTACGCCAAGTAAGCTATGAAGCGGCAAAACAGGATTTAGAGGCCTTAAAAACTTTTGCGGGAACCGACGATCTCAAGCATTGGGATATAGCCTATTGGTCAGAAAAACAGCGTCAGGCCAAGTTTAACTTTAGTGCCGAGGAATTACGCCCCTATTTCCCCCTACCACGGGTTTTAGAAGGCATATTTAGCCTCGCTAAACGGATTTTTGGGGTAGAAATTATCGCCGCCGACGGTAAAGCACCTATCTGGCATCCCGATGTGCGTTATTTCCAGATTAACGACGAAAAGGGCGAAAAAATCGCCTTTTTCTACCTCGATGCCTACAGTCGTCCCGCCGAAAAACGCGGCGGCGCTTGGATGGATGTCTGTATCGGTCGGGCCAAAACCGGTGCCGAGGTGCGTTTACCTGTGGCTTATTTAATCTGCAATCAAACGCCTCCAGTGGACGGAAACCCCAGTTTAATGACCTTTGAGGAGGTAACTACCCTATTTCACGAATTTGGCCACGGTTTACAGCATATGTTAACCACTGTGGATTATTCCGGCGCGGCGGGTATTAATAACGTTGAGTGGGATGCGGTGGAATTGCCCAGTCAATTTATGGAAAATTGGTGTTATGATCGCCCTACTTTAATGAGTATGGCCAAACACTACGAAACCGGCGCCACTCTCCCCGAACATTACTATCAAAAACTGCTCCTAGCTAAGAATTATATGAGCGGTTCGGCTATGCTGCGTCAGTTACATTTGTCTTTAGTAGATTTGGAATTACACCATCGTTATCAACCCAATGGCGGCGAAACTCCTAAACAAGTCAGACAGCGTTTAGCGGCGACGACGACAATAATTCCTCCTCTACCGGAAGATGCTTTCTTGTGTTCTTTTGGGCATATTTTCGCTGGCGGTTATGCGGCGGGTTACTATAGTTATAAATGGGCAGAAGTTCTCAGCGCCGATGCTTTTGCCGCTTTCGAGGAAGTGGGATTAGATAACGAAGAAGCAGTGAAAGCGATCGGTCGCCGTTTTCGCGATACTGTCTTAGCTATGGGGGGAAGTTCCCATCCTATGAATGTTTTTAAAGCTTTCCGCGGTCGCGAACCTAGTACCGAGCCTCTCCTCCGTCATAGCGGCTTATAAAAGTAGCCAAAAACTTTTCTTTGTGGTGCGTTACGGCAATATTTAGGTCTTGATTTTTTCCCTGAAAACAAGGGATTGTCTAACGCACCCTACTTGACTATATTGTGATAAGTAGGTAGGCGTTAAAAGTTGTCAGATCCCCCCGCCTATCGGCACCCCCCTTATCAAGGGGGGCAGGGGGGATCGAACCTAAAATCCATTTTTAATTTAATTATAACCAGCTACTTAGCATATCAGGAAAAAAGTTAACTAACAGGAGGAAACTGTAATGAGTATCGCATTTTTTCAAGATATTATCGAATCGGTAGAGAGTCTATCCATTGAAGACCAAGATTATTTGTTTGAGCTAATTCGTAAAAGACGCATTGAGAAACGCCGGGAGGAGATGGCTAAAAATGGCGAAGAAACCTTAAAATCTTTAGCAATGGGAACAGCAAAAAAAGGCAGTGCTGAAGAGATAATGGCTTATTTGTTAGAGGATGAAGAAGAATGAAATTAGTTGCTGACAAAAGCTTTAAAAGAGCTTTTCAACGCTTAATCAGCAAAAATCCTCAACTACAAAGCAAGGTATCAGAGGTTCTACATTTGTTAGCAGATAACCCCTTCACCCCTTCTTTAAAATCTCATAAGCTGACAGGTAGATTAGAAGCTTATTGGTCATGTTCTGTTAGTTATGATTGCCGTATTATTTTTACTTTTCGTAAAGATACTGATTCAGGAGAAACTTTAATTGTTATAGTCGATATTGGCAAACACGATCAAGTTTACTAATTTATCTCTTTAATTTGTTCTTTCTTATCAATTGTATAATCACAGTCAGTCCAGTAGTCCAGTAGGGTGCGTTAGCGTAGCGTAACGCACCAAAAACCTTTCTTTGTGGTGCGTTACGGCAATATTTAGCTCTTGATTTTTTCCCTAAAAACAAGGGATTGCCTAACGCACCCTACTTAACTTAACTGCTGAAACAATCCAGTAGTAACGCACCAAAAACTAAATTATGACTCTTAAACTATATTATTGTCCTTGAGTAAAAAATGCAAGTTGTAGCCGTGCAAAGTATAAACAATTTTTGCTGATTAAATTAAATGAAGTCCTAGAAGCTCTTAACAAATTTTACATCGTTGGCTATAATGGTCTTCGCAAGGAAATTTTGGCTACTCTGGCTGAGTTGAGAATTAATGAAGTCGAAGGCGAAGATAGAGAAACTAAGAAAAATGTATGGCAAAAATTACATGAATTTTTAACAAAAATAGTTCCAGAAAAAGCACAAAAGATTAATACGTCAATTAGTCTCCCTGTCAATGTTTATAAGCTGGCAGAAATGATCACCAATCATAATATTTTGCCTCCAGGTAATTAACAAAAAAGGGTTGCTATCATATTTAAATCTTAGATTTTGGTGTGTTACACTTCGCTAACACACCCTACTGTATATTTTTATTAAGAATTATCCGTCCCTTGTAACATTAAATCTTAATTCTTAACAAATTACCCTAGATTCTCAGAGAAAAACTGATTATAATAAAGGGAACTGAACAGAACTGCTCGATCGATAGATAACTGATTAATTAAAGTTTTATTACTTTTGATGGCCTGGGATTAAGAGAAGTAAATTTATTCTTGATCGCCCCCTGAAAGTGAGAAGAAATAGTTTTAATAAACAAAGAGTTTTCAACTTGGCAAAAATCCTCTGGGGGCAATACACATGGAAGTTATAACCGAGACAATTAACCCAACTTCGCTCGAACGGGAACCGATCCATCTCTATAACCGAATTCAACCGCACGGGGTGCTTTTAGTTCTCAGCGAACCGGAGCTAAAAGTCAGCCAAACTAGCAGTAATAGCCGCAGTTTATTGGGTATTTCTCCGGGGGAAATTATCGGTAAAACCCTAGAGGAAATCTTCGATCCCTTTCAGATCGATCCTCTAAAATCAGCCATAGAAAATAACGATTTTGATGCTATCAATCCCTCCAAAATTTGGGTGCGGGTTAAAGGGGATGATTTTGCCGTCTTTGATGCTATTTTTCACCGCAACGCCGAACAAATGCTGATTTTAGAGTTAGAACCAGCTATTTCCTATGAAAACATTCCTTTCCTGAGTTTCTATCACCTAGCCAAAACTTCGATCGATAAACTTGAAGCCACCCGTAGCCTGAAAGATTTCTGTAATATCATCGTTAAAGAAGTCAGAAAAATGACAGGATTCGATCGAGTTATGTTATACAAATTCGACGAAGAAGATAACGGTGATGTGATAGCAGAAGACAAAATAGAGCAACTAGAACCCTATCTCGGTTTACGTTATCCCGCTTCCGATATCCCTCTCCCGGCACGAAATTTATTAAGTGCTAATTGGATTCGACAGATTCCCGATGCTACCTCTGAACCCGTCGATCTAGTGCCTAGTCTTCATCCCGAAACCCAACAACCCTTAAATTTAACCCTGTCCAGTCTTAGAAGTGCTTCTCCCTGTCATTTAGAATACCTGCATAACATGGGAGTGGGAGCATCTCTAACGATTTCTCTGATTGAAAATAAACGTCTCTGGGGTATTATTGCCTGTCATCACCGCACCCCTAAATATGTACCCTACGAACTCCGTAAAGCCTGTGAGTTCTTAGGAAGGGTAATTTTTTCGGAAATATCGGCACGGGAAGAAACCGAGGATTATGACTATCGAGTAAAATTAAACTTTGTGCAATCGCAATTAATCGATTATATGGCTGAAGCTAATAACTTTATTGATGGATTAATTGCCCATAAACCGAATCTTCTTGATCTAACTAAAGCCACGGGAGCCGCTATTTGTTTAGGCGGCAATTATACCTTAATTGGAGTAACACCGAGCGAAGAAGAACTAAATTATCTGATTACTTGGCTAGAAAAAAACGTCCATGAAGATGTTTACTATACCAATTCCTTACCGCGAATTTATGCCGATGCGGGTAAGTTTAAAGACATTGCCAGTGGTTTACTAGCAATTCCCATTTCTAAACGTAATTATCTCCTCTGGTTTCGTCCGGAAGTAATTCAAACCGTGAACTGGGGTGGTGATCCCGCTAAAGCGATCGAAACGACTGCCATAGATGGTAATATTCGTCTCTGTCCGCGTAAATCTTTCTCCCTCTGGAAAGAAACCGTTCGCCTCAAATCTTTACCCTGGAAAGCAGTAGAAATCAACGCGGCACTAGAATTACGAAAAGCGATCGTCAATATCATCTTAAAACAAGCCGATGAATTGGCGCGTTTAGCGCGGGATTTGGAACTATCAAACGCCGAATTAAAAAAATTCGCCTACGTCGCTTCCCACGATTTACAGGAACCCCTCAATCAAGTCGCCAACTATGTGCAGTTGCTAGAAATGCGCTACACCGAAGAACTGGACGAAGATGCTAAAGAATTTATTACTTTTGCCGTCGAAGGTGTCAGCTTAATGCAAACATTAATAGATGATGTGCTGGCTTACTCGAAAGTGGATATGCAGGCGGTAGAGTTTAATACCATCGATGCTAATCTGGCATTGGAAAAAGCTCTCGCTAACCTGAAAGGGAGAATTCAGGAAAGTCAAGCTATGATCACCGTTGATCCTTTGCCAATTGTCATGGCAGATAAAACCCAGTTAATGCAATTGTTCCAAAATCTCATCGGTAATGCCATTAAATTCCGGGGAAAAGCAACCCCCACTATTCATATTGCTGCCCAACGTCAAGAGGAGGAATGGCTGTTCTCTGTCACCGATAATGGAATTGGTATCGATCCCCGATTTTCCGAACGCATTTTCGTGATTTTCCAACGACTGCACACCCGCGACGAGTACCCCGGCACAGGTATGGGTTTGGCGATTTGCAAGAAAATTATCGAGTGTCATCGCGGACGAATTTGGGTAGAATCCCAATTAGGCAAAGGAGCGGTTTTCTGTTTTACAATTCCCCTAGGAGGTAACGAGCGTGAGCGCTGGCGAGGACGTGCCACACAAAATTATCTTATTAGTGGAGGACAGCAAAGCTGATATTCGCCTCATCCAAGAGGCATTAAAAACTAGCACCGTCCCGCACGAATTAGTTATCGTTAGGGATGGTGTCAACGCCATGGATTATCTGCGTCGAGAAGGGGAGTATCTCGATTCTCCCCGTCCTAATCTGATTCTTCTCGATCTGAATTTACCCAGAAAAGACGGACGGGAGGTGTTAGCGGAAATCAAAAACGATCCCAGTTTAAAAAGAATTCCTGTGGTGGTTTTAACCACTTCTCGCAACGAGGAGGATATTTTTTATAGCTATGAACTGCACGTTAATTGTTATATAACCAAGTCACGCAATCTCAACGATTTGTTCAAAATTGTCAAAAATATCGAGGCTTTTTGGTTAGAAACCGCTACTTTACCCGGGGAGTGAATCATTATCAGTTATCAGGTTTGAGTTTTCAGTTAATAGTATCAAGTGGCAAGTTCGGAGCTTTCTTTTCACTGTTTACTGTTTACTGGACGGCTACGCCGTGCCTTTGGCAACACTGAAAAATCTTCCCAATCCCTAACTTCCCAAATCTCTTTAACTCTTGATTAAAAAATGGGACTCTCGCAGGATATAAAAGTTCTTTTAATCGAGGATAATTTAGCCGAAGCTCGATTATTAAAGGAAATTCTTAAGGGTAATGAAAAAAAAGAATTTCATCTGGTTAATGTGTCAAGATTATCCGAGGCGATTTCTCTGTTACAACAAACAAATTTTGATGTAATTTTATTAGATCTAACTTTACCAGATAGTCAGGGTTTGCAATCCTTAGCTCCCCTTTTGATTACGGCTCCGAAATTGCCGATCGTGGTTTTAACTAATACTAATGATGATAATTTAGCTTTGGCAGCACTGCGTCAGGGAGCGCAGGATTATTTAATTAAAAGAGAAGTAAGTTTAGAAATTTTAACTCGATCGCTATGTTATGCGATCGAGCGAAAACAGATGGAGGAAGCTTTACGAGAATCCAACGAAGCTTTAAAAATGAGCGTGATTGAACGCACTAATCAACTGGAAAAAGCTCAGGAATTAAATCAGTTAAAAACTGAATTTGTTTCCATGTTATCCCACGATTTTCGCAATCCTTTAAATAAAATTTTACTCTCGGCTGGATTATTAGAAGAAAGTCGCGATCGGTTGACAAAAGATCAGCAAGTTAGCTATTTTCGCATGATTCGATCGGCCATTAAAGACATGGATCAATTGCTCACAGAAGTTTTATTAATTGGCCGGGCCGATTCCGGGAGATTATACTGTCAATTTGATCTGGTGGATTTGCTGGATTATTGTCAGAAATTGGTAGAATCTTTTACGGTTAAGCCGGAGCCGCAATTAGCAATTATTTTCCAAATTGAGGGCAGCTTAGAAAGAGGACTTTGGGATATAAATTTAATTAAACATATCTTGACAAATTTACTGGGAAATGCTCTCAAATATTCACCTCAAGGCAACCCCGTAGAATTTAAGATTATTGTCGAATCCGAGCAGGTAGTCTTTAAAATTGTCGATCGAGGAATTGGTATTCCCAGCAAAGATAAAGAAAATTTATTTAAACCTTTTTATCGCGGTAGCAATGTCGATAATATTCAAGGAACGGGATTAGGATTAGCCATTGTCGGACGCTGTGTGGAAGCGCACAAAGGACAAATTTACCTGGAAAGTGAGGAAGGAAAAGGCACAAAGATCACGGTGATTTTACCGATTATTACCGACATTGAACACCTAAATTGAGATGAACAATAGGGTGGGACCACAATTTTTTTTCTGCTGCCCTCGCTCCCTATCTACCTAGGGTCTGCTGAAAAAGTTTTTCCTAGAAGCAGGGTGTAGGGTGTAGGGTGTGGGGTGTGGGGTTTTACCGATTTTGAGGGGGTCAATTACCTAATTTTCAGGGAAAAAGTACCTGAATTTCCCCCTGATCACTCCCATG
>NZ_JAPZSZ010000262.1:0-5870 GCF_027532095.1 Microcystis sp. LE19-195.1E | reverse complement strand
TCGGATAGATTCTGTACTTAAACGCTTTTAACATCTTGTTTACCAGACTATATTTACCATGGTAAACTATTTAGCTAGAAATGTCAAGCCGTCCTCCGCTACGCTAAAGGACGGGGTTTTAGACCCAAATTTTCGATAAATATCATCGGTACGGGCAGCCATGATGAAATCATTTTGATGTAATCCGCCCACGTCATGGGTCCACCAAGAAACGGTAACTTTACCCCATTCTGTCAATAAAGCGGGGTGATGGCCTTCTTTTTCCGCTGCTTCTCCCACGGCATTAGTAAAGGCGATTGCCCCTTGAAAATTGGCAAATTTATAGAGTTTTTGCAGACGGGGAATCCCCTCGTATTCTAAGAGATTCCAATCGGGAATTTTAGCCTGTAAAGCGGTAATTTCCTCGGCAGTGATAGGAGAAGAACCCGATTGATAAGGTTGACATTTTTGTTGGGCAAGTTCGGTCATAGGGGTATCAATCCAGATTTTTTACCTCTATTATAGATGAAAATCCCCCAGAGAAATTTTTTATTCTTCCTCTGACTCCGGAGAACTTACCCAAGGGGTAGAAGATTCGGCAGCTTTCGGGAAAGAAAAAGATTTTTTCGGAGGAGAAGGCAATAATTCCAATTGTCGATTACCGGTTTTATAGCTAGTTTTATTTTTCTGCTCTCCCCGTCGTCGTTGGGAGGTTTTTTCCTCCGTGGTATTTTCGGCTATCACTTCATACAAAATCGCCCGTTTATCCTCTTGTTGGCCTTTTCTTAACACCCGTCCTAAACGCTGAATATATTCCCTAGTGGAACCGGTTCCCGATAAAATAATCGCGATGCCTGCTTCCGGCACATCAACCCCTTCATTAAGAACATGGGAAGTCACCAGAATTTTGTATTCTCCCTGACGAAAACGGGTCAGGATTTCATGGCGTTCTTTCACGGGAGTTTGATGGGTTATGGCAGGTATTAAAAAGCTCTCGGAAATGCGGTAAACTGTGGCATTATCGTTGGTAAAAATTAAAATTCGTTCCGGATGGTGTTCACAGATTAACTCGGCTAAAACCCGCAATTTTCCCTGGGTTCCAGAGGATATTTCCTTCGACTCCCGGTGCGCTAACATGGCCCGGCGCCCTTCGCTACTTCTGGCACTAATCATGACAAAATTTTGCCAACCATCTAAACCAGACAAACTGAGATTATTTCTTCTTAAAAAATCATTGCGAATTTTAATTGCTTCTTGATATTTTTCCTGTTCTTTGGCAGATAGTTTCACTTTAATTTGAATTATTTCATGATCCGCTAGGGCTTTTCCTGACAAGTCTTGGGGACTTTTTTGATAAACAATTGCACCAATAAGATAATCTAAATCTTGATGACTACCATCACCGCGATCCGGTGTTGCTGTTAAGCCTAAACGATAGGGTGCGATCGAATCTTCCGCTATTTTCCGAAAGAAATCCGATGGTAAATGATGACATTCATCAAAAATCAAAAAAGCGTAACGATTGCCAAGAGTTTCTGAATAAATTGCCGCACTTTGATAGGTGGCGATTAAAATAGCACTATTATCCTTAGAACCTCCCCCTAATAATCCCACCTCGGCATCGGGAAAAGCCGCCAACATCTGGGCATACCATTGGTGCATTAAATCAATAGTCGGCACGATAATTAAGGTACTGCGGGGAGTCGATTGTAGAGCTAATTGAGCAAGATAGGTTTTGCCGGCAGCGGTGGGAAGGACGATAACACCCCTTCTCTGGGATTTTTTCCAAGCGATTAACGCTTCCGTTTGGTGGGGGTAGGGTTCCCGTTCAAAACTGGCAATTAATTCTAAATTGTTGAAAGCTTTTGCTTCATCTTGGAAGTTAATGCCCTCCTCCTGTAGGGTTTCCACGAGAGGACGATAATGAATGGCCAAAATGCGAAATCTTTCAATACGATCATCCCAAGTGGCAAAATCTAGCCATTTTTTCCCTTTTGGTGGTGGATGGAGAATTAAGGTTCCTCGCTCATATTTGAGGGTGGGTAAGCGCATTTTTCAGTTATCAGTTATCAGTAAACAGTTATCAGTAAACAGAACGTAGGTTGGGTTGAAGCATGAAACCCAACGCCCGCTCATGTTAAGCTACCGCTAACCCATCCTACAAATAATTGTGCCTCCCTACTTATCAGTAAACAGTAAACAGTAAACAGTAAACAGTATAAGTGAACTGAAAACTTACATCTGATAACTGATAACTGATAACTGATAACTGATAACTGATAACTGATTCAAGGCTGACGGCGGCAAGATAGCTTATTGCTAGATCATATTGATCAGGTTAAAAAAATAGAGTGTGAATTAACACACTCTCAGCATATCGAAACAGCCAAAGTTTTGCAATAGATTAAATCTTTTCGGTTAGCTTAGTCAGAACGCGATTGGAACGTTCCACAAAAGCTTGCATTCCCTCGGCATCAAATCCTTTTTGAGCGATTAAAGCTAAATCATAAACGTGCTGACAGAGCATTTTCGCTAATTGCGCCGATGGAGATTCGCCGCTACCAGTAACAATACTTCCCTGACTAATCTGGACAATCTGTTGAATTAGGGGATGATTAGTATTAATCATCAGAATATGTTCTTCGGGGAAAGCAATGGCTTTTTGTTGCATCATTGCCGTCATTTCCTGTAAGCGTCGCATCGCTTCTGGAAGTAAGACAATTGCCGGGGGAGTAGCTTGGGGATCATCGGATTTCAAGGCTTCAGTTTTGATATTGATGCGAGAATTTTCGAGGGCTTTGGCGAAAATTTCTTTGATCAATTCAGACCGGGTTTTATTACTGGCGGGATCGATAATTTCACTAGCTTGATCCTGTTCGAGCAGCGTCGAGTCTAATTCAGAATCAACCCGGGTGAATTTCACATCGGAGTATTCTCTTTCTAGGAAAGGAATAAAGTAATTAGTATCGATGAAAGAATCAAAGAAAAGGATTTCTAAACCTTGATTTTTGTAGAGTTCAACGTAGGTGGATTGGCTACGAGGATCGGTACAGTAAAAAACTCGATTTTCGTGGCGTTCTTTATGGCGTTCTAGGTAGGCTTTGAGAGTAGTATAACCTTCCTGTTCGATCGCTTCTAGGGGAGTTTTCGCCGTTGCTTCTTGCCCTGCGTCACCTTCGGCGGTTTGCACTGCCACTTGTACCGGGGTTTCTGGGGGTTTGTAGGTAGTCCGATAGATTAAAATATCTTCTACCTGCTGTTTAAATTTATCCTCTTTCAAGGAACCAAATTTAATAAAGGTTCCCACATCTCCCCAACAACGAATATATTCTTTTGCGTCTTCGTTATAGAGAGATTTGAGGCGATCAGCAATTTTTTTGGCAATAAAATCGGCAATGCGGCGAACGGTGCGATCTTTGGTTAAAGCACTTCTAGACACATTTAAAGGAATATCTGGACTATCGATAACTCCTCGCAAGGGCATCAGGAAATCGGGAATAATTTCCTCGCAATGATCGCTAACAAAAACCTGATTACAGAATAACTTTAATTGTCCTTTTGAGACATCCACATCCGGTCTGAGTTTGGGAAAATAAAGAATGCCATTGAGCAAGAAAGGATAATCGGTATTCAGATGTACCCAGAGTAAAGGTTCTTCTTGGAAAGGATAGAGATAACGATAGAATTCTAGGTAGTCTTCTTTAGTCAGATTTTGAGGAGATTCTTTCCATAAAGCCCGTTGTTGATTAATCACTTCCCCATCAATTTTAATGGGAACGAGCATAAAATCTGAGTAGGTTTTGACTAACTGGCGAATGCGGGCAGGTTCTAAATATTCCCCTTCCTCATCCATTAAAGTTAGGGTAATAGTCGTGCCGATTTGGCTGCGGGAAGAATCGGTTAATTCAAACTCTGGAGAACCATCACAAGACCAATGGACAGGGGTAGCACCTTCTTGATAGGAAAGAGTATCAATCTCTACCTTTTTAGCCACCATAAAAGCCGAATAGAAACCTAGGCCAAAATGACCGATTAAATCGTTGGCTGATTTTTGGTATTTATTGATAAATTCTTCCGCACTGGAAAAGGCAACTTGGTTAATATATTTCTTGATTTCTTCCCCCGTCATCCCGATGCCATTATCGGTAATTGATAGGGTACGATTTTCTTTATCGATGGCGAGATTAATTTCTGGTTCGGGGACTTCTCCTCTTGCTTCTCCTGCTAAAGAAGCCATTTTTAATTTCGAGATAGCATCAACACTATTGGATATCAATTCCCGCAGAAAAATTTCATGGTCAGTGTAGAGAGATTTTTTGATAATAGGGAAGATATTCTCGGTATGAATCGTGATATTACCTTTTTCGAGTACCGTCATACGTTCAATCACTAAGGGCTTGACTATTCTAACTTTTTTATTTTGCTCGATAATGGCACCATTGATCACAGAGCGATTGCCCAACTTCTTCTAGGGGGATAACCGTACCGATAAAGGCATTTAACGGCAGCGGGGCGATTTCTAGAACTCGCTCGCAAAAATCAGGGGTAAGTGCCAGATTATCGGGGTTATCGATGACTTTGTGACTTTTGCAAGCGGTTGGTTGAGATTTGCTGATTGAGGGGGAGTTGCAGTAGCTCTACTGGTCACTTTGCAGATATCCCTCAATCAAAATATCGGGATTGAGATAATTAACCGTGACATTTTCTAGCTGTAAAGCTTCGCTCATTAACTGGAAACCTAAATCACCCACGGCAGTAGGTGCATTAATTCCCCCGATGATTTTGGGCGCGATAAAAGCGATAATTTTTTGTACCATGCCCTCAGCGATTGCGGCTGCACTTAAACCGCCGCCGCACTCCCACAAAACCTGACAAAATCCCCTCTGATAAAGATTTTCCATCACTAAAGTGGGTGTCACCTCGGTGAGTTCGATCACTTCCACGCCTTTTGTTAATAATTGTTGCTTAAGCTTGACATTAGAATTAATTTGTGTATAGACAAGGGTGGGAAATTGACTGGTATCCCAAAGATGGGCCGAGGGTGGTAAATCGAGCGATCGAGTCATGACCACGCGCAGGGGATTATGATCGGAGAGGCCGTGAGTGGTGAGGTGGGGATTATCTTGACGGACAGTGCTACCGCCGACGATAATCGCATCACAGGCCGATCGCAATTGATGGACTATTTGGCGAGAAGCGGGGCTAGTAATCCAAGTGCTATGACCGCTAGTAGCGGCAATTTTGCCATCGAGAGTCATGGCATATTTGAGGATACCGAAGGGTTTTTTAGCGGTGACGCGATGGATAAAACCCTGATTGAGTTGAAGACATTCGGACTCCTCCACTCCCACCAGCGTCTCGATGCCTGCCGATTCTAGTCTTTGAATGCCTTTCCCCGCCACTAGGGGATTAGGATCGATCATCCCCACCACCACTTTTTTAATGCCTGCTCGCATAATTGCCTCGCTACAGGGGGGAGTACGTCCATAGTGGTTACAGGGTTCAAGATTGACGTATAAAGTGGCACCACGAGCTTTTTCTGCTGCCTGTCTCAGGGCGAAAACTTCTGCATGGGGTTGTCCGGCCCCTGGGTGAAAACCTTCGCCGATAATTGTACCCTCTCGAACGATCACAGCACCCACCAAAGGATTAGGAGAAGTCCGCCCCAAGGCTTGCCTAGCAAGGGTTAGACATCTTTGCATCATTGTGCGATCGAATTCCGTTGCCCGATTCATGGTTTATTTCTCCAATTGACATCCTCGCCGCCCTAAAAGTGCGGCGATTCCTAAACCTCACGATTTAAGTTTCTGCTTCAACCACCGTTGCATACCACGGTTAAAAAACCATGTACTGTCTTACACAAAGTCCACAGACTTTCGCTCCATTTCAGA
>NZ_JAPZSZ010000030.1:0-8373 GCF_027532095.1 Microcystis sp. LE19-195.1E | reverse complement strand
TCTTGTTCGGGTGTGGGGTAAAATCGAAACGAATAGGCTTTTTCCATACCTCACATTTTAGCATATATTTCGTAAATGTGCTAATATTTAACAGTAAAGCCGTCGTAGAACGACGGGGTTTCAGACCCAAATTTTCGATGAAAGCGCAAACAACAAGTAAAGATAGCCTGATCCTACGGCGAGAAGTAGTGGGTTCCCGTCGCCCTAGTAACTATTTTTGGGCTGTAATCGTCTCTATTGGCGGTCTAGGGTTTCTCCTCGCCGGTCTTTCCAGTTATTTGAAGGTCAATCTACTTCTCGTTAGCGATACCAGTTCCTTACAATTTATTCCCCAAGGAGTCGCCCTCCTCTTTTACGGTACTGCGGGGACTCTTTTAGCCATCTATCTCTGGTTATCTCTCCTCTGGAATGTCGGAGGTGGTTACAACGAGTTTAACAAGGAAACCGGCAAAGTTAAAATCTTTCGTTGGGGCTACCCTGGCAAAAATCGTCGCATCGATCTCGATTGGCCTCTCGAAGATGTGCAAGCTGTGCGGGCCGAAGTGCGAGAAGGACTCAACCCGAAACGGGAACTATTCCTGCGGATTAAACAGCGTCGCGATATCCCTTTAACTCGCGTCGGCGATCCGATGTCCCTCTCGGAATTGGAAAATCAAGGAGCGGAACTCGCTCGTTTTCTGGAAATTCCTCTAGAGGGATTGTAGTCCTTTTTTCGCTCTTTTTGGCTATAAAATGATGAAGATAAGAAAATCTTGCTGGCTGTCTGTGGTTTGTGTTTTTTTAATCACAACGACGACACTTTTCGGCTGTTCTTCCCCGGAAGCTAATTCCACCCCCGATAATTCTAGTATCACCCAAACCTCTCAACCTGCCAGTTCGGGCAGTGTCAACATGGATAATTACAAACCCCGCTTAGATGGAACTGCCGTCGTCGAGATGATCATCAAAGGTAAACCGGTAACGATCGAAATTGATGGCAAGGCGGCCCCAATTACTGCCGGTAATTTTGTGGATCTGGTGGAGAGAGGTTTTTATAATGGTTTAACTTTCCATCGCGTGGTTACAGAACCGCAGCCTTTTGTCGCCCAAGGGGGTGATCCCCAAGGTCGCGGAACCGGTGGTTTTGTCGATCCGAAAACCAAGCAATCCCGTTATGTTCCCCTGGAAATTCTCCTCAAAGACGAAAAAGAGCCGATTTATGGGCAAGCAATCGGTCAACAGGCCACGGCGCGCACTCCCATCGTCGCTTTACCCCATAAACGCGGTGCGATCGCAATGGCCCGTTCTCAACAACCTAATTCTGCTTCTTCTCAGTTTTATTTTGCCCTGTCGGATATCAATTTCCTCGATGGTGATTATGCCGTTTTTGGTTATGTAACTGAGGGAATGGAAGTGATCGATACGATCAAACAAGGGGATAAAATTGACTCGGCCAAGGTTGTTTCCGGTGCAGAAAACCTGAAAAAATAGCGATCGGTTAGGGTGGGACCGGGCGACAATAATTTAATGTTCGCCGTCACCCACCCAATCATTTAATAAATCTGCTGCAAAAATCAAAAATCTTCCGTCAGGTGAGGAGTCTCCGAGCCAGTAGTCAGTAGTCAGGAGAATTAAGAATGAATAATAATCAATTAAATGCTCTAAGTAGGAAGGCACAATTATTTGTAGGATGGGTTAGCGGTAGCGTAACATAATCGGGCGTTGGGTTTCATGCTTTAACCCAACCTACGTTCATCTGATAACTGATAACTGATAACTGATAACTGATAAATGAATGTTGTGGTGACGGGAATTGGGTTGATCAGTTCTCTGGGAAATTTAAGTCAGAGTTGGCAAAGATTACTAGAGGGCAAAACTGGTATAACTAGGCAACAACCCTTTTCTGATTTACCCGCTTTACCCTTGGGTTTAATCGGTCACAAACCAGCATTTTTAGAGGATTTAACCAAAATTGCCCTGATTGCCGCCCTTGAAGACGCGAAGTTAACCCCTCCCTTAAAGGATTGTGGTGTCACTATCGGTTCTAGTCGAGGTTGTCAGGGTTTATGGGAACGGATGGCAGCGACGGGAATAGTAGAAAACTGGTTAGATAGTTTACCCGATCGCGCCTCGGTATTGACCGCTAGATTGATAGAAACCGGCGCCCCAGTCTTAGCACCCATGGCGGCCTGTGCCACGGGCATCTGGTCGATCGCTCAGGGTGTAGAATTAATCAAAATGGGAGAATGCGATCGAGTTTTAGCCGGGGCGCTCGAAACCCCGATCACTCCCTTAACTTTGGTGGGATTTGAACAGATGGGAGCTTTGGCGAAAACGGGCTGTTATCCTTTTGATAGAGCTAGGGAGGGCTTGGTTTTGGGGGAAGGTGGCGCGATTTTAGTCCTTGAATCGGAAGAACTGGCTTTAAGCAGAAATGCCCCCATCTACGGGCAAATTTTGGGCTATGGTTTTACCTGCGATGCCGATCATGTCAGCGCCCCAGCGGTGAATAATCGTAGTGCTACCAAAGCCATAGAACTATGTTTGCACAGAAGTCAATTAAGAAAAGATGAAATTAATTACATTCACGCCCACGGCACTAGCACGCGTTTAAACGATGAACGGGAGGCAAACCTGATCGCCAGCATTTTTGGCTCGCAAGTGGCTGTAAGCTCGACAAAAGGGGCAACAGGACACACTTTAGGGGCTTCGGGGGCATTAGGCGTGGCTTTTTGTTTAATGACCCTGAAAAATCAGCTAATTCCCCCCTGTGTCGGTGTGCGCGAGTCTCCTTTTCAGTTAAATTTAACTAGATCGGCTGTTAATTTTTCCCTGCACAATTGTCTCTGTCTTAGTTTCGGTTTCGGAGGACAAAATGCAGCTATCGCAGTGGGGAAGTTTTTCAGTGATCAGTGATCGGTAATCAGTTCTTTCCCTGCCGGTCTCTGCATTTTTAACAAAACTTAACAATTATGGGCGAAATTTTGCTGGCTTTTGTCGGGAGATTTTGAGATAATATTTTTAAAAGATTTTATTCATAATGGGAATATTTGAACTTATAAAAATTTGCACGGATTCCCATTATGAGAAAAGCATAGCACAAGCCGCCGCCAAAGTCAAGTCCTTTCTTATTACTTATGGGTGCGAATTTCCAGGAGTCAAAAAGGGCCTTAGTGGGGGTGCTAGGTGTTGGGGAGATTTTTCAGTGATCAGCTTTAATACTGCTCACTTAATATATACTGCTCACTTAAAACTCACATCTGACTCCTGACTGCTGATAACTGATTATGGATACACCGCGACTACATCCGGACACGATCGAAGAAGTTAAACAAAGAATTGATATTGTGGATTTAATTTCGGAGAGAGTCGTCCTCAAAAAAAGGGGACGGGAATACGTCGGTTTATGTCCTTTTCACGAGGAAAAATCCCCCAGTTTTACGGTTAGTCCTGCCAAACAAATGTATTACTGTTTTGGCTGTGGTGCGGGGGGAAACGGGATTAAATTCTTTATGGAGGTGGGGAAACAATCTTTTAGTGAAGTGGTTTTCGATCTTGCTAGAAGGTATCAAATCCCGATTAAAACTCTAGCAGTAGAACAGCGTCAGGAATTAGAACAGCAATTATCCCTCAAAGAACAATTATACGAGATAATGGCCGTGGCGGTGAGTTTTTATCAACACGCCCTTAGTCAACCCCAAGGGGAAAAAGCGTTAGATTATCTCAAGGTACAACGACAACTAACCCCAGAAACTATCGCAACTTTTCAACTGGGATATTCTCCAGAAGGTTGGGAAACGCTCTATCGTTATTTAGTGGAACAAAAGCGCTATCCTGTGGCTTTAGTGGAACAAGCGGGATTAATTAAAGCGCGTCAAAATGGTAGTGGTTATTACGATCAATTTCGAGATCGTTTAATGATTCCTATTTTTGATAGTCAAGGACGAGCGATCGCTTTTGGTAGTCGCACTTTAGGTAATGAGCAGCCAAAGTATCTAAATTCTCCCGATACTCCTCTATTTGAAAAGGGAAAAACTCTCTTTGCTCTTGATCGAGCTAAACAGGCAATTATTCAGCAAGATTTAGCGATAGTTGTCGAGGGTTATTTTGACGCAATCGCTCTCCATGCTACTGGTATTAGTAATGTGGTTGCCTGTTTAGGAACAGCTTTAAGTCAAGAGCAAATTAAATTACTTTTGCGCTACAGTGAAAGTAAACAAATAATCTTTAATTTTGATGCTGATCAAGCGGGAATTAAAGCGACACAAAGGGCGATCGAGGAAATTAACTCCCTAGTTTATTCGGGACAAGTTAACCTAAAAATCCTCAATCTTCCCGATGGTAAAGATGCCGATGAATTTCTTAAATCTCGTGCTGACGGGGTGAATAGTTATCGAGAACTAATCGAAAAATCTCCTTCTTGGATTGATTGGCAAATCTCGCAAATGTTGGTTAATAAAGATTTAAAACAGGGACTACATTTTCAACAAGTAGCCAATAGTATGGTGAGTTTACTGCAAAAGTTAATCGATAGCAATCAACGCACTTTTTATCTAGATTATTGTGCTGAAATTTTGGCTCAAAAAGATGCCACTCGTTTGCCTTATATTTTAAAAAATCTCTCAAAGCAGGTTAATAAACCTCAAGGAAAATCTCTGGCAATCAAGAGGAAAAATATTTTAGATAAATCCGAAAAAAATAGCTCGGAAAAAGCCGAATGGTTATTATTATTAATCTATCTCCATTATCCTGAATATCGGGAAAGAATTTTAGAATCTTTGGATGAAAAAGATTTAATTTTTAATCTCCTGGATTATCGTTGGTTATGGCAAGTAATTCTAGAGTTAGAAACCCAAATTACTAAACCAAGAGATTTGATGTCAGCCTTACAGAATCATTTATTGATGATCACCACAGACAAAAACCGTGATTTTAATTCTTTATTTCACTTAAATGAACATACCAGTCAGGAAATTTTGCAGCCAGAAGAACAAATTAAAGATGCTATTATAGCTATGGAAAAAATTAGTTTAATGGAATATCGTCGCTACTGTCAAGAACAATTAATTAATGCTCTCGACAGCAATCAAAGGGAATTTTATCAGCAGGAATTTTATCAAACTGTTAATAAATTAATCGAAATTGATCCTCTATACCAACAAGCTTAATTCTCTAATTGATTAGAAACTAGACAGTTGTTCGGCAATAATAGATACTAACTTATCCACTGCTCCTGCTTGTCCGCGCACTGCCCGCAATTTTTGCCGGATAGCCTCTAATTGTTGGGGATTTTCTAACCAAGATATAGCCATATTTGCCACTTCCTCTGGTTGTAATTCCCCTAATAATTCCGGAACAATTTCGGCACCAGCCCAAATATTTGGCCAAGCATATAAACGCTTTTTCCGCAACATATAGAGATTAATTATCTTAGCAAATAAAGAACCCACCCCCGGCAGTTGAGCTAATAAACCGGGTAAACCGTCCCAAGTCCGCATCGCGTCTAGTTGCTGAGTCGGTAGTAAAATAATCATCGGGATTGCCAGCGCCCCTAATTCGGCAGTATTAGCACCCACCGTCGTTAAAGCTAAATGACAGCGAGAAAGCTGGTTATGGGCGGGAAAATCGGTAATTAGGTCAACTTTTACCCCCTTATCTGTTTCTAGATAGGGTTTTTCACCGTTTTTTAATTTGGCAGCACTCCAACCGGTTTTAGTGATCATCGGATTAGAGCTAGGATCGGCAAATTTCGCCAAATAAGCTAAATTTAGGGTAGGAGCGACGGGAATTAAGAATTTAGTCCGGGGATCCTGCGCGTGTATCTTTTCGGCAATGGCTAGGGTTAGGGGTACACCCTGAGCTAATTTCGAGGGTTTGGAACCCGGGAGAAGTGCAATTAAGGTAGCGTCATCAGGGGTGATAGCATTGGGCAAATCCACCATTAAATCGCCGATAACGGTAAATTTATGCTGATATTGTTGGGGAATATTATTTAATACACTTGTATTCATCACGGCAAAGCGATCGATCCCCCGATACCAACGCGCTTCCCATTCCGCATAGATAACGGTGCGATAACCCAAACGTTTACCGATGGTGAGGGCAAAAAATTGATCGCCCCCTAAAAATAAAACGATGCCCTTGGGGTGCCAATCCCAATTATCGGCGGTTTTTCCCCAGAAAAGAAAATTAAAGAAGTTTTCTGGCGACTGGACTCGATCGACCTCCGGATATTTCCTAACTACTTCCGTTTCCGCCCCCATAGCATGGGTACAAGGGGAAAGAATCACCGAAATCCGCAACAGCGATCGATCTTCTGTTAAGTTTTGTCGCAATCTCTTGACAACTGGACGCACCCATGTAGATATTTCTCCTGGGCCATTAGAGAGAATGAGAAGATCAACAGGAGAATCAAACATGATATGTGGTGAGGTAGGAAGTTTTCGTTTTGGGGAGACAGTATTCAGGAGTCAGGAGACAGTATTCAGGAGACTATTTTTATTTGTTTTCCCCTCTCCCTTCTCCCTCACAACGCGCGCGAAGTGGTTTCCCTGTTGGGGTGTTGCCTACTTGCCATTGAATAAAGAACGAATTGCCTGATGTTTAGGGTGATCAAATTCTGGGGGAACCTTGCGGGTATCGGTAATCAACCAATCCAAGGCTGCCGCTTCCACATCGATCGCCGCGCCGGTTTTATCAACACAGTAGCGCCCAAAGACCAACTTATCCACCAAACGCGCCCCTGAACCGAGGCGAGAATATTCAAAAATAACGCTATTATCCACCGTCGCGCCGCCACAAATCCAACAATTCGGGCCAATCATACTCGGACCGACAATTTTCGCCCCGTCTTCAATGCGCGTCATTGCCCCGATATACACAGGTCCGGTGATATCGACTCGATCCCAGTTTACCCCCACATTTAAGCCCGTGTAGATGCCCGGTTTGACTTCGATGCCGGGGATAGCAACATTTTTAATTTTCCTGGATAACACCCCGCGAATTGCCTGCCAGTAGTCGGGGACTTTACCGATATCCACCCATTCAAAATCCATGTTTAAAGCGTAGAAAGGCGCAGCTTTAGCGACTAATTGGGGGAATAATTCGCCCCCGATGTCGTATTTACTATTAGGGGGAATAAAATCAATGATTTCTGGCTCAAAAATATAGATACCCGTGTTAATGCAGGTACTTAAAGCTTCATCGATGGCCGGTTTTTCTTGGAAACTGAGAATCCGTCCCTCCTCGTCGCTAACTACCACCCCATAACTGGATACTTCCTCTCTGGGGACGGTTTTGGTGACAATAGTGGCGATCGCTCCCTTTTCCCGATGCCATTTAACGGCTGCGGTTAAATCAAGATCGATCAGCGCATCACCACAGAGAACCACAAAAGTATCGTCAAAAAAGGGATTAAAATCTTGAATTCGTCGTAAACCACCCGCCGATCCTAGGGCATCACCGATTAACTCACCCTCTTCGATTCTACCCTCGAAAGAATAGCCGATATGCACCCCAAAACGCTGACCATCGCGGAAATAACTCTCAATTTCTTCGGCTAAATGACTAACATTGACCATGATCTGATCAAAGCCATGCTGTCGCAACAGTTCCAACAAAAACTCCATCACCGGCTTTTGTAAAATCGGGATCAGGGGTTTGGGAATCGTATGGGTAATCGGACGGACACGAGTTCCTTTGCCTGCCGCCAAAATCATGGCTTTCATTGATGTTTATTTCCTTTTGCGATCGAGGTTTGTAGTTAAATCATGCCTAGTGTATCATTACCGGCTCGGAATCAGTGGTTATCGATCCTCTTGGGGGTACCTCGAAAAATAGATTTACTTCAGCATTGCACCGCCTGAAACCCTGATCAAACCTTGGTTTACTCTCAATTAGTGCGAAGATTTTCTCAATAAGTCCAATTGATCGAGCTACCCCTTGAGTAATTGATAACGGGAAAAAGTGAGAGATTTAACCCAGATTACACTGATGGACAAAATTAACAAATCAACTTTGCTGTAACTCATACTACTCAGTCCTCTAGGCTAAGATGATCAAAAAAACGCAAGTTTTTAAATTGATGGGCAAAAAAAGTTTAATTTTAGGCAATAACCAAGGCGTTATGTCTAGGACACCTCGAAAAATCGAATTTTGAGGGACGGAGCGCCTTGTTAGTTCTTGAAAATAATTCCCTCTTCATCAATGTAGATCAAGGAGATTTCCTCGACCAACACTTTGTTAACAAAATCTTTTATCGAAAATTTGGGTTAAAACCCCGTCCTTTTAGGACGGCTTTAAGCTACAATGGAAAAAGCGATAACCAAGCTAAAAACTGAACCTTGACAACAGATAGTAGGGGGTTTTGTTCAGAAAAGAATTCAAATTCGGCCT
>NZ_JAPZSZ010000303.1:0-6280 GCF_027532095.1 Microcystis sp. LE19-195.1E | reverse complement strand
CCAAGCTTTTCTGGTCGGAACCCCCTAAGCCGAGTTTTCAAGGTGCTGCGCCGTCCACTTGGTTTTCGAGACTGGCCTTTTAATTCTAACGTAAAGCCAACCTAGAACGGCGGGGTTTCAGACCCAAAATTTCCGATGAATTATCAATTATGAATTGGGGAGATGGGGAGATGGGGAGACCACTTCGTGCGCGTTGCGGGGGGAGATGGGGAGATGGGGAGCATAAATGAAAATAATCTCCTGACTCCTGACTCCCGACTCCTGACTCCCGACACCACCAACAAACTTTTTCAGCAAAACCTAACTACAGGAGAATAAACTGGCAATTGTAGCGATGAGATGAGAGGTCATGGGTAAACTATCGATCACCATAGCTGTACATAATAACATCATGTAAAGAATGGAATATTTAAACAGCGATCGAGCGATATCCCGATCAAAAGGATTCTGTTTTAATCGCCAAGCTTTTTTCAGGAAAACAAACCCTAAAACCAAAGCCGCTACACCATAGACCACACCACAGGCAGCCAAGGGATAAATCAGGAGGAAAGTGAAAGGAACAACGATTAAAGTATAGAGCCAAATCTGCTCGCTAGTGGCTTCTTCCCCTTTAACTACGGGCATCATCGGGATATCCACTTCTGCATAATCATCCTTGATCATTAAAGCCAAAGCCCAAAAATGGGGAGGAGTCCAAAGGAAAATAATGGCGAATAAAATCCAAGGAATCCAACCGAGATCGCCCGTTACTGCCGCCCAACCGACTAGGGGAGGAATCGAGCCAGCCGCGCCACCGATAACAATATTTTGGATACTATGACGCTTGAGCAGATGGGTATAAATCAGCATATAAAATGCGATGCCGGTCATTGCTAAAAATCCGCTCAAAGTATTGACAAAAAAGACAAAAAGTGCTAGGGAAAGGGAGGCTAAAACGAGGGCAAAAATGAGGGCGTGGAGGGGTTGCACGCGACCGGAGGGGATCGGACGGGCGCGGGTGCGAAGCATGGTGTGATCGATGTCGCGATCATAGATGCAGTTTAAGGTTTGAGCGGCGGCGGCGGCGAGAGTGCCACCGAGGAGGGTAAGAAAGAGTAAGAGGGGGGAAACCTGGCCTTTAGAGGCGATTTCCATAGAAGCGGCTGTAGTAATCAGCAGTAGAGGAATAATTCGCGGTTTGGTGAGTTGATAATAACTTTTAGCGACTTGTAAAAAATTATCGTGGTGGCGAAGGGCTTGAGTTCCAGTCATCGTGATTAAATCCTTAGAGATGGCTTATAAGTAATGGGACAAAATTAACTTCTTGGTTAGGATGGGCAAGAGGCAAAAGGCAAGAGGTGGTTAGATATGTGCAATTAATTGTGTCTAGTTACTTAGGAGCGAAAGAACGATCGCGAAGGGCGAAAGTGGTAAAAGCGACGAGGGTTCCCACCAATAGCGCACCGATGCTGTGGTGGGTAATGGTTAAGGGTTCCACCTGTAGATGCAGTTTCAGGGTGGCAACGCCCAAAAACACCTGTAGGGCAACTAATCCCCCGGCGCTAAAAGCTAGTTTTTTGAGGAGAGGATGGATAGCGGCAGCTCGCCAAGCGAAGAAAACTAGGGTTAACACCGAGATAGTGGCGGGAAAAACCCCGATAATGTGGCTATTCATCACGGTGCAGAGTTGGGAAACCGTTAAACACTGATGGGCAGCCCAACGGGAACCGACGAGACCGCCGAGGAGACATTGCAGATAAACTAGACTGGTGGCGACCATTCCCATCCCAGTTAGTTTCCCGACTGTACCTGTGCCACGGTAGGGAGTCAGACAGATAGCAATGACGATTAGGGTGGCAAAAAAGAGCAAAGCTGTGGCTAAATGGGCGGTTACGATGTCAAATCGCAGTAATTGGCTGACGGTTAATCCTCCCAGGACTCCTTGCAGGAGAATTAAAGCCAAAGCAGCGATCGCAGAGGGGAACAGCCAAGGGGGAAGATGGCGACGATACCACCAAGACAGACCGACGAGAGCGAGCGTACTAAACCCGATCAAAGAGGCATCGAGACGGTGAAACCACTCCAGAAATACCTGTAGATTCATCTGCTGACTGGGAATCCATTGACCGTAACACAGCGGCCAATCGGGACAAGCTAAACCGGCGTTCATAACTCTGGTGGCAGCACCCACTACCATTAGGGCGAAAGTAGCGATCGCAATTTTCCAGACTAAGCGGCGCATCCACACCTGAATATGGCCGGTTTCTCTTAGGGGTGTCGGGTTAAAAACAGATTCGGTCATCGGTTTGCCTGTTCTCAAGGAGTCTGTCATCAAAGATCATGGCTTTGTTTGCCAGTTAGTTATCACTGTGAATGAGTTTTTTTACGACCGGTAAAAGCTTTTAGATATTCTTTAGATTTCTGGCCATTTCCGTTACATTTGTTTACATAAACTCAGAATAAGATATAAAAATTAGTTATTTAAAATACTTTCCCTGAAAACGATCCCAAAGAAAAGATAAAATTCTCAGAAGATGCCGGTTAAATTTCCCATCTATAGGGGAATCATGTTTTAGCCTTGAATAAGTAGCCACTATTGAAAATATTGAAAAGACCGTGAAAATTCCCAGCAGTATCCTGACGCTCGTACTCGGGATCGCCTTGACCTTAATTAGTCTCTGGTATGGCCAAAATCATGGCTTAATGCCTGTGGCCGCTTCCGAAGATGCTCAGGAGATAGATAATATCTTTAATCTGATGATGACCATCGCCACGGGACTATTTTTAATAGTTGAAGGCGTGATCATTTATATAGTGATTCGCTTTCGCCGTAAACCGGGGGATCAAACCGACGGGCCGGCAGTGGAGGGCAATGTACCCCTAGAAATCTTCTGGACAGCCATCCCGACGGTAATCGTTTTTATCCTTGCCGTCTATAGCTTCGAGATTTATAACAATATCGGCGGACTCGATCCCTTGATTTCCAAGGGTGGCCAAGGAGAAATCGCCCACCACGGTCATCACCACGGCACGATGATGGCCCTGGGCGGCGATCGCAGAGTAGCCCTAGGTATCGGCAATTCCTACGATGGTGAAGGAGTTCCCCCCCTAGTGGTCAATGTTAAAGGCATTCAATACGCTTGGATCTTCACCTATCCCGAAACCGGCATTGTTTCCGGGGAACTGCACGCTCCCGTCAATCGCCCCGTGCAACTGAATATGGAAGCGGGGGATGTGATCCATGCTTTCTGGGTTCCCCAATTGCGTCTAAAACAGGACGTTATCCCCGGACAGGAAACGGTTTTATCGTTCACATCCAACCAAATTGGTCAATATCCGATCATTTGTGCGGAACTTTGCGGGGCCTATCACGGTGGCATGAAATCTAGCTTTGTGGTTCACTCCCAAGGGGATTACGACCAATGGGTGCAGGATAACACGATCGCCGAAGTTGACAGCGATCAAACCGTAGCCATGACCGCTAAAGATCGCTCTGATAGTCAATATTTGACCCCCTACACCGAAGAAATGGGCATCGACGCTGAAATCCTCGCCCAAGTTGCCCATCAGCAGCAAATGTAATTTTTCTTGTCATCTAAAATCTTGGCATTATGACAGCATCAACGGAAATAACCACCCCAGCAACCGTTCCCGAGGTGATCCATCACCGCAAGTGGACAGATTACTTTACTTTCTGCACCGATCATAAAGTCATCGGTATTCAATATCTGGTGACTGCCTTTCTTTTCTTCTTTATTGGCGGTGCTTTCGCGGAAGTGCTGCGGACAGAATTAGCCACTCCCGACCCCGATTTCGTCTCCCCAGAACTATATAACCAATTCATGACCATGCACGGAACGATCATGATCTTTCTTTGGATCGTTCCGGTTGGGGCGGGTTTTGCCAATTATCTCATTCCCCTGATGATTGGGGCGGAAGATATGGCTTTTCCTCGTCTTAACGCTGTGGCTTTCTGGCTTAATCCCCCCGGCGGGCTGCTATTATTATCCAGTTTCTTTGTCGGCGCACCCCAGTCCGGTTGGACTTCCTACCCACCTTTAAGCTTAATTAGCGGCAAATGGGGCGAAGAATTGTGGATTTTGAGCCTTTTATTGATCGGGACTTCTTCGATTTTAGGCTCGATTAATTTTATCACCACGATCCTGAAAATGCGGATTCCTGAGATGGATTTGTACAGTATGCCGCTATTTTGTTGGGCAATGCTGGCCACCTCGACTCTGGTACTGCTTTCCACCCCCGTTCTCGCTTCTGCTCTCGTTCTCTTGTCCTTTGATTTAATCGCCGGCACGAGCTTTTTTAACCCCGCCGGCGGCGGCGATCCGGTGGTTTATCAGCATATGTTCTGGTTTTACTCCCATCCTGCCGTTTATATCATGATCTTGCCCTTTTTCGGCACGATATCGGAGATATTACCAGTTCACGCCCGCAAACCGATTTTTGGTTATCGAGCGATCGCCTATTCCAGTCTCACCATCTGTTTCTTGGGTTTAATCGTTTGGGCCCACCATATGTTCACCAGCGGCACCCCCGGCTGGTTACGGATGTTTTTCATGGCGGCAACTATGTTAATCGCCGTTCCCACGGGCATTAAAATCTTTAGTTGGTGTGCCACCCTTTGGGGGGGTAAACTCAGTCTCAATACGTCTTTATTATTTGGGATCGGTTTCCTGTCTTCCTTCCTCATCGGTGGTTTGACCGGGATTATGTTGGCTTCTGTTCCCTTCGATATCCACGTCCACGATACCTATTTTGTCGTCGGTCACTTCCATTATGTACTATTTGGTGGTACGGCAATGGCCCTGTTTGCTGCCGTTTACCATTGGTTCCCGAAAATGACCGGACGGATGTATAACGAAACTCTCGGTCGTATCCACTTTGTTCTCACTTTTATCGGTTTGAATTTAACTTTCATGCCGATGCACGAATTGGGATTATTGGGTATGAACCGTCGTATTGCCCTGTATGATGTGCAGTTTCAGGGTTTAAATGTTCTTAGTACCGCAGGAGCTTATATTCTCGGTATATCGAGTATTCCCTTCGCTATTAATATGGTCTGGAGTGCCTTTAAAGGTCAACCCGCCGGCCGTAATCCTTGGCGCGCTTTAACCCTAGAATGGCAAACCTCCTCTCCCCCAATTATCGAGAATTTCGAGGAAATGCCGATTCTTTGGTCCGGCCCCTACGATTACGGTATTGATCTGGAGGAATCAGAAGCAGCGGAATCAGTACAAGATCTCCTCGCCGAAGTGGGCGCCGAATCCCAATAATTATGGGGGATTAGCCCTGGGGGTTGGGTGTTGGGTGTTAGGTGTTGGGGTAGTGAGGAATTTAGCTGAAATTTCCCTATCTCCCTATCACCCTATCTCCCTATCACCCTATCCCCCTATCACCCTATCCCCCCATCTCCCCACTCCCCGTCTCCCGTGTAAACTAAGGACATTCAATCATGCAAGGTTCAACGCTCGAAGATTCTCAACTCTCTGTCAATTATCATCACGAAACGGTGGAACACGGGCATCATGGCCACCCAGATCATCGCTTATTCGGTGTGGTTTTGTTTCTAGTGGCGGAAAGTTCCATCTTTTTAGGCTTATTTGCCGCTTTCTTGTTCTACCGTACCATGTTACCCGTTTGGCCCCCCGCCGGCACGCCAGAATTAGAGTTAACCCTACCGACAATTAACACAATTATTCTGGTGTCCAGTAGTTTTGTTATGCACATAGGACAAAAGGCGATTAAACAAAACAATAATGCCGGTTTACAATTGTGGTTCGGCATTACTGCCCTGATGGGAATTATCTTCCTTTGTGGTCAAGGATACGAATATTATCACGCTGAATTCGGTCTGACAACTAATGTTTTCACCAGCGCTTTTTATGCCTTAACCGGATTCCACGGTCTCCACGTTACCTTCGGTTTAGTGCTAATTCTATCTGTCCTCTGGCGTTCTCGTCAAAAAGACCACTATTCTAGTCAATCTCATTTTGGTGTCGAAGCGGCAGAATTATACTGGCATTTCGTCGATGTGGTCTGGATTATCCTGTTTTTACTGGTGTATCTCTTGAGATAATTTTTGTTATTTAGTAGGAGAAAAGGGCGATCAAGCGATCGCCCTTTTTTGTATATTTCAATTTATAAGTAGGGTCTGCTGAATAAATCTAAAAACCTTGTTGGATAAGACTTTTGGACTTTTTTCCCCTCAAAAAGTGCCAGCCATTGCGGGGATCGGGGGAAAATTCAGGTACTTTTTCCCTGAAAATTAGGTAGTTGACCACCTCAA
>NZ_JAPZSZ010000102.1:0-11596 GCF_027532095.1 Microcystis sp. LE19-195.1E | reverse complement strand
AGGGCTTGCGGTGTCAGTCTGTAGAGCGACCATAAGACCAGAACAGAGTAAATCTGTTAAGGCAGGTGCGGAACCCCGCAAGGGAAAGAAGCAGAAACCTAAATCGTGAGGTTTGGGAATCGCCGTCCGTTTTACGGCGGCGAGGATGTCAAGAATAGGCTAAGACGCATTTTAACCGCCTATCCTTAGATTAGCTAAATCTCCCCCCGACGTCGGGTAGGTTTGGGGGGGTGTTGCCTCTTGCCCCATCTCAACAAGCAATCTTGTCTTTGAGGTTTAATTAAGACTGTCTGCTGTGGTTTTTAACCAAAGGATAAAACTATTAATATCTTCTTGGACTTGTAGCCATGTATTATAATAGTTATTAACCAGATTTTCTAGTTTTTGTTTTTCCAATTCAAAACCGTAGATATTGCGAACAACGTGCCGAAAGCTTAGGTATTCATTAAGTTTATGCACGGTATCTTCTCGTAATACAGCAGGACGATAATCTTGAGGTTTGCTCATACGATTTAATAGCCTTCTATGCCAGTCATAACTAGATGGTAAGCCACCATTTAACTCAGAAGCGATAATTTGAAAAATTCGTTCACATCCTGTATAGAAGTTATGGAGTTTTAGGGCTAAACTTTCGGCACAAATATCGGCTAGTGCCGGGTTGGTTAGCATTTCCGCTTGAACTAAACGCATTTGGCTTTCTAGCCGATTTAATCTATTAACTTCAGTGGCAATATCAAGGGCGATTTCTTGTAATTCACTGGCACTCATCGGACGCATAAAGACATTCTCCTGTTTGCAAAACTCTTTTAAGAAAATGAGGTTCTAAGTCTTCTATAGGCTTTAAATCAATCCAGCGAGCGCTAATTAAATTAACTTTTCCTAAAGCTTGAAAAAAACTTTCTGGGGGTATGCCAGCCACGGCTAGATCAATATCAGAGGTTTCCTGAAATTTACCTTTAACTAGAGAACCAAACAGGATAATTTTTGTAATTGGGAAATTTTTTTTTAGATAATCAATAACTGGCGGAAGATTTTTCCTTGCCTCTTGAGCTAATTTTTGATTATATTCCTGCTGTTCTTTTTGGCGTTTTTGCCAGTATTCAAGATAGGGATTATTGACCGACATAATAATTATAATAGCGAGTATTTAGCTTGACTTTCTGCCCATTGTTCAAAGAAAATTTGAATATCTTTTTCTAAGTTTCTGTAGATTTTTCTTGCCCTGTCTAAATTAACTTTCAATTGCTCATAATCAATATTTGTGCCGTAGGCATGACGAAAAAAGTGCCGAAATCCTCGCAAACTATTTAACAAAGCGGCGGTTTCTGAAGAAATAAAAGCAGGACGAATTCCGGGGATAGGGACAGTCATTCTGTCTGTTTAATAAGGCTGTATGCCATTGCCGAGTATCGGCAATATGATTTTCAAAACAGGTAGCCACTATTTTAAGTAAATCCTCAGTGGCACTGTATAAATTATGGATTTGATAGGCAATGCTTTCTAGGCGAATGACATCATCGGGATTAACACCTTCGGCTCTAACAGCAACTTTACCATCGATGGCTTTGATTAACTGTAATTGAGCATTTATATCAGCTTTCAACAGGATTAGTTGTCGGTTGTCCATAAAATTCCTTCTTCCCGAATGCGGTGGGCAAAATGACAGTTTTTCAGCAGAATAATATCTACCTCTCTCCCCAGATAATAGGAAAGAATACTAAGAGCATCAAAGTGCAATTCGGGATTGATATTTTCGACGGCAATATCCACATCAGAACCGGGGTGAAATTTATAGGGACGAGTTAGGGAGCCAAAGATATAAGCTCGATTAATTCCGTATTTTACAGCATTTTCAGGAAGCCATTGTTGAGTTTTTGCCAGCAGGGTTTGTCTTTCCTGTTCTCCTTGAATATCTTTTTCTTTGAGGATTTTATCGAGTTCTGGGGTAGGAAAAGCGCTCATGGGCTTATTTTACCATTGAGTTTAGGTAAGTGGTTCTAATTAAATAGAAGATAGATTTTGCCTTCGATCCCCCCTACTACCTTGATCGGGGGGGTGCCGAACTGTTTGGTACTTTATTGATGACGACAATGCCCAATTAGCAAAGGTTTGAGCTATCACCACTACAATAAAATCACTACCTATCTTGATTTAGAGGATTTTTTCTAAACCGTAGACGAGGGATTGCAGCTGAGTAACTTTACGGATAGAGAGGAGAACCCCCGGCATATAACAGGAGCGATCGCTGGTATCATGACGAAGGGTATAGATTTCCCCGGGGGAACCGAAAATGACTTCTTGGTGGGCAATTAAACCGGGTAGACGCACGCTATGAATACGGATGTTCTCAGCAGTTAAACCGCCTCTAGCGCCGGGGATAGTTTCTTTTTCGGAAACTTGGGCAGGATTAAAGGTTTTACCTAATTCTGCCAGTAATTCGGCGGTTTTGAGCGCCGTTCCACTGGGTGCGTCTGCTTTTTGATTGTGATGCAGTTCGATAATTTCCAGATGATCAAAGTAGCGGGATGCTTGCAGGGCAGCCTGTTGTAGTAAAACCATGCCAATGGAAAAATTGGGGATAACTAAACAGCCGGTGCTGGCTTTTTCGGCAAATTCGGCTAAATCTTGCAGTTGTGCCGCCGATAATCCCGTAGTTCCCACCACGGGACGCACTCCATAGGCGATCGCACTGCGGGTATTATCATAAACACCGTCGGGATGGGTAAAATCCACCATCACCCCTTGCACTTTTTCCTGAGTTGCCAGGACTAAAACACTCTGCAAATCGTCGAGAATCGGCACTTCTAGGGGTTCACAACCAGCCACTTCCCCCACATCTTGACCTCGAAAAGCTGGATTTCGATCCACTGCACCCACTAAGATCATATCGTCGGCACGAGCAACGGCTTTAATGACTTCCCGTCCCATTTTACCGGCTGCACCGTTGACAACTACAGGAATCGGTCCTCTATTTTCGGTCATGGTTAATTATTCTCCTTATATATAACCTGAGTTCGGGATAAGAAAAGGGAGAAGTGATATGCTGAAAAACAGAAAACCATTCAGCCACCTTGCCCTAGGGTTAGTATAGATGCTTTATTCTGTCCTGTCGATGATTTTTGCCAATAATTTGCACCTCAATGCTCAAAAAGCTTACTTGCTTATGGACTGAAGACTCGACAACGAAAAATAAGCTTATGTCTGGGGGAAATTATGACGATTTTAATCGCTTTTCATACGGCGGATTCAGGCTCAGTCTGGTACATCTTCTAAGTGGAAAGGCTTATCCAATAATACTAAATCCGGTTATTAAAAACTGATTATTTATTCTCCCCTTTGCATGAGTGCCTCTTGCATGAATGCCTCTCCTCATAACTAGCCTATACTCAACGGATTTAGTATAAGGAGTTGTCTGTGCCAGATGGATAGAGAAACCGCCGTAGTAATCATTACAGAAACTTCAAATCCTCTTATTTAGACCATGTAGCTGAATACTGGAGCGATGCTTGTGCCAATTTACCCAGTTATCAGCACTTTGTTGAGTGGATTCCTGTAACTTTGATTCCTTTTTGCCTCTATCTCAAACATTGCTGCTGATGCGTTTCAAATTTGAATTGGCCTACCAAGATTGGCCATCTCAAAACTTTGAAAACCGCAAAAGCCCTCAATTTTTAGGGATTGTAACATGAGTGATTACCCCGGATTTTCAGTTATTAAATCTAGTTTATCTCAACCCCAGAAAACACCTCAATTAATGACAGAGCAGCACCATGGCGATACCGATACCTAAGCTTAAACCGACCAGCACTTGAAAAGGAGTATGACCAATTAATTCCTTTAAACGTTCCTCGTTAAATTCCTTGCCCTCCTGGAACATTTCATCGATAATTTGATTGAGAATCCGGGCCTGTTTTCCCGCTGCCTGACGCACTCCAGCCGCATCATACATAACAATAACCGCAAAAAGCGCCGCAATCGCAAATTCGGGACTAGACCAACCCATCTGTAATCCTACCCCAGTAGCCAAGGCCCCCACCAGCGCCGAGTGAGCGCTAGGCATTCCTCCCGACGAGACTAGATAGCGCAGACTCACCTTACCATCGCGGATTAACTCAATCAGCGCTTTTAGTCCCTGGGCAGTGAAACAAGCTAAAAGAGAGACTAGCAGTATTTGATTGTGTAACACCTGCTCGAAGTCCTGCATAATCTCATTCGTTTAATTTAATTTTTACGATTAACAATATACTCGGCGATGGCCCGTAAAGGTTCAGCGGCCTCATCGTAGCCACTCAATTCACCGATGGCACTATCTATTAACTGTTGAGCTTGCTGGCGGGACTCTTCTATCCCCCAGAGACTAGGATAGGTGGCTTTTTGTGCCTGTAGATCCTTACCGGCGGTTTTGCCCAATTCCTCCTTTGTCGCCGTGATATCGAGAACATCATCGATAATTTGGAAAGCCAAGCCAATATTTTGAGCGTAACGGGCTAATTTAGCTATATCTTCCGCTTTTGCCCCCGCTAAAACTGCCCCCGACACCACAGAAGTCTCCAACAGGGATCCGGTTTTCTGAGTATGGATAAAACCGAGAGTTTCCGCCGAAATATCGGGTTTTCCTGCGGATTCCAAGTCTAAAACCTGACCCCCCACCAAACCCGCTGCCCCGACCGTGCGACCTAAACGGGCAATTACCTCTAAAATCTGTAGGGGAGGTACATTACGAGTCTGGGTAGCCACATACTCGAAAGCGTAGGCCAGGAGACCATCCCCGGCTAAAATAGCGATATCTTCGCCAAAAACCTTATGGTTGGTTAATTTCCCACGTCGGTAATCATCGTTATCCATGGCGGGTAAATCGTCATGAATTAATGACATAGTGTGAATCATTTCCAGGGCGCAAGCGGTGGGTAAAGCCATCTCTAGGGAACCCCCCATCAATTCACAGGTAGCCAGACATAAAATCGGCCGCAGACGTTTGCCACCGGCGAGGAGAGAATAGCGCATCGCCTCGTAGATTTTGGCAGGATTGCCGATAACTAAAGAGCTATCTAAAGCTGACTCGACAATTAACCGCTTTTCCTCCAGATAGGAAGCCAGAGAAAAGCTCTCGTTTTTCCTCACTTCTACTCCTCGTTCGCCCCTAGTAACCATGTCTTTTTGTCTTGAACCGACTGCTTTTAAAACTATATCAGGAAACTCCACCTCGATCGGAATTAAACTGGCTGCTCCCTTGTACACTAAGCTGTTGACTATCTAAATTACTCCTTCAGACTGCATGGCAGCACCGGAGTTGACAGCCTGAACGTTTGTACTAAAATTTCCCAGACGGAGATGGGCCAATTTTCTTTTCTGATGCCTATTTTCTCTTTTAACCTGAAAAAATACATCCCTCAGCCCAGTCCAGGAATTGGCGAAAAACGGGCGATATAATTGAATTTCACCGCAGTTATCCTGGGAGATGCTAAAGTTTTGATGATTCGGTCAAACTTCCGTTTTCTTAGCTTGCAGTTTAGAAATTTCTCGATTAGCCTAGAATTAGGATTATCCTAGGAATATATTGTATGCTGCCAGGGCAAATTTTAGGCGATCGATATCAAATTCAAAGTCAGTTAGGTAAACAAACCGGAAGACGCACTTTTCTCGCCCAAGATATAAAAACGGGCGCTACTGTTGTTGTCAAATTATTAATCTTTAGTACCGATTTTGAATGGACAGATTTAAAACTTTTTGAACGGGAGGCCGAAACTCTTAAACATCTAGATTGTCGCTCGATTCCCGAATATATCGACTATTTTGAAGTTCGCACCGATACCTATCAAGGTTTCGCCCTTGTTCAGAGTTATATCGAGGCGAAATCTCTCAAGGAACAGGTAGAAACCGGTCGCAAATTTACTGAAGCAGACCTACAAGAATTAGCTAAATCTATCCTAGGTATTTTAATTTATCTCCATGGACTTAACCCGCCAATTATCCACCGGGATTTGAAACCTAGTAATATCTTATTAAAAGATCGATCGGGCCATAGTATCGGCAATGTCTATTTAATTGATTTTGGTTCTGTCCAGACTGTTGCCCAACAGGAACAGGCCACTTTAACTATCGTCGGAACCTACGGTTATATGCCCCCCGAACAATTCGGTGGTCGCACCGTTGCCGCTTCTGATTTATACAGTTTAGGAGCGACTTTAATCTATCTAGCTACAGGCATTCATCCCGCCGATTTACCCCAAAAAGATGGCAAAATTCAATTAAATAATTTAGCCAATTTAAGCCCTGCTTTTGTTCATTGGTTGGGGCAGTTAATTGAACCTAGTATCGAGAAAAGGTTTATTTCAGCACAGGCAGCAAATCAAGCTTTAAATACTCTCCACGAAATTCAATTAACTTCCTCGAACCTTGAAAAACCCGCAGGGAGTCGGGTACAGTTGCAAAAAAGCGAGGAGAAAATTAAAATATCTTTACCTCCCGAAGGTTTTACCCCTAAATTAATTTATCTTGGAACCTTTGCTATCGCTTGGAACGCTTTTTTATTAGTATGGACAGGAGGAGCAGTTTCCATTCCTCTGTGGATAAGTTGGTTTTTTCTGCTCTTTTCCTTGCCTTTTTGGTATGTGGGTTTAGGAATGCTTTACCAGATTATTTATTGTCTCAAAGGGGAGGAAATTATCACTATTGATAGTCAAGAAATTGTGGCCATTCAGCGAATTTGGGGTTTGACACTTCCGGGCAAAAAGAAAATGGCACGGCAACATATTAATAAACTGGTGAAAGCTGATAGTTATCATAGCAAAGATGGTGATGGCGATCGAGTTTATGTGCCGATGGCTTTAACTATTTGGGCGGGGACTAAAGAATATACTATTAGCAGTAAGACAAAAGAATATCTGAGTAACCCCGAAATTGAATGGTTAGCAGCGGAATTAAGCCAATGGTTAGGAATGCCAATTACTAATAAGTAGCCAGTTACAATCAGCTTTTTTCTCCCTTCTCCCCACTCCCCCACTGATTACTGTTTACTGCTTACTGATAACTGAAAAATCTCCCCACTCCCCACTTTCCACCTCCCACTCCCCACTTCCTGATATAGACGAACTGTCTGTGATCAGTGTAAAATTTTATGAAGAGTCTCGGCTTTTTTCTCCCTTTTCCGGAGAAATGCCCCAGAGCCAGTGACTAAGATCAAAATTGTGCATCCCATCGATAATTAAGTTTATGAGCGCCACTATTACCGTAGAAAAACGCAAATTAGAAAAACCCCCTTTAGAACTGCATTATCTCGGCGATCGAGTCCTGCGTCAACCGGCCAAGCGGATTGCTAAAGTCGATGACAGCATCCGCCAATTAGCCAGAGAAATGCTGCAAACTATGTATAGTTCCAATGGTATCGGTTTAGCGGCTCCGCAAGTGGCAGTCAATAAACAATTGATTGTCATCGATTGTGAACACGATAAACCGGAAAATCCGCCCCTAATTCTGATTAATCCCCAAATTATCGGTTATAGTCGGGAATTGTGCAAAGCGGAAGAGGGTTGTTTGAGTATTCCCGATGTGTTTTTAGATGTCATCCGTCCCCAAGCGATCGAAGTGAGTTATAAAGATGAACAGGGGAAACCGCGAAAACTGCAAGCTAACGGTTTACTAGCGCGGGTAATTCAACACGAAATGGACCATCTTAATGGTGTCATGTTCGTGGACAGAGTAGATAACGATTTGGCACTCAATGAAGAATTAAAAAAACACGGTTTTTCCGTGCAAGCGGTGAAACCGGTCGAGAAAGTGACAAAATAAAGGCATTAGTTAATTTAGGTGAGGAGTGAAGATGACCCCGAAAAGCGGCGTTTTATTGTTATTATCCTGTATTGCAGCGATCGCTGGTGTGGGTTGTGTCTTTGAAATTAGTTCGGGAGAACCGGATTTAGGCAATACCACCACTGGCTTAATTCTAGCGGCAAGTGTGCCACTAACAGCCCTATTTTTTTGGGCGGCGGTTAAAGACACGAGAGCCAATTACAAATAGAATAACTTCCCCTCGGTTATCGAAAAATTTGCATAATTTTCATGAGCAAAAGAGAGAAGTAAATTCTCTCTTTGGTTCGTTTTAACTACAGGGCAAATTGCCAGAAAAAGTTACTACTTTTGATGATTTTATCATCTTTCATGACAATCAATTATCTGCCGACCGGTGAAAATCTGATTAGGTAAAGATTTCCCCCCTCTCTCCTCTATCCGCAATCTAGAATGATAAAATAGGTGAAGTTCAAAGCATCATTCATTAGCTATGACCACAACCTACAAAGTAGAAATTTCTCATTTAGGAACAACACAAACGATCGAAGTTAGGGAAGATCAAACTATACTACAAGCGGCCTACGATGCGGGGATTGACTTACCCAGTTCTTGCAATGCGGGCGTATGTACTACCTGCGCCGCTCAACTTTCCCAGGGTAGCGTCGAACAAGGTGAGGGCATGGGATTATCCCCCGACCTGCAAAAAGAAGGCTATGCTTTGTTATGTGTGGCCTATCCTCGCTCGGATATTAAACTGGAATCTGGCAAGGAAGAAGTAGTTTATCAACGTCAATTCGGGAAACCCTAGGCCAAACTGGGGTTAAGATGACAAATTTTCGGGGGTTTCCCCCCAAAAAACCAGATTTAGAGCCAATAGAACCAGCAAACCCTAACTAATAGCTGAATGCTGACTACTAAGGGAGAACTTTTGCTCTCTACCTTTGAGGGCCGCTTTCATGAAACCAGAAAAGAGAGGATGAGCTTTATTGGGACGAGAGCGAAATTCGGGGTGAAATTGGGTAGCAATAAAGAAAGGATGTTTTGGTAGTTCGATAATTTCCACCAAACGACCATCAGGAGAAGTGCCACTCACCAGATAACCAGTCTCAAAAAAGAGACTACGATAGGCATTATTGAACTCGTAACGGTGACGATGGCGCTCATAGATAACCTCTTGACCGTAGAGGGAGAAAGCCAGACTATCGGGATTTAAACGGCAGGGATAGAGACCTAAGCGCATTGTTCCCCCTAAATCCACCACATCTGCCTGTTCTGGCAGTAAATTAATCACTGGATTCGGTGTATCCTCTTCAAATTCGGAACTATTGGCCCTTTCTAATCGGGCCACATTGCGACCCCATTCGATAATCGAACACTGCATCCCTAAACAGAGACCCAAGAAAGGAATATTATTGACCCTAGCATACTCGATCGCCTTAATTTTGCCATCCACACCCCTAATACCAAAACCACCGGGTACAACAATACCGTCAACACCGCTTAAATGAGCTTCGGCCGAATCGTTATCCACATCTTCAGCACTTACCCAACGCAATTCTATCTCGCTATCAAGGGCAATAGCAGCGTGTTTCAAGGCCTCTACCACCGAGAGATAAGCATCCCCCAACTGCACATATTTACCAACGATAGCTATCTCTAATTTTTGACTAGGGGATTGCATCTGTCGGATGAGATTTTCCCACTCCTCCAGATGGGGGTATCGGGGACCCAGGTTTAATAATTCTAGGGTTTGTTGCGCTAATCCCTCTTTTTCCAGATTAAGAGGCACTTCGTAGATACTGCTGGCATCCTGAGCAGTAATCACCGATTCCACCGGCACATCACAGAAAGCTGAGAGTTTTTCTTTTAACCCCGGTTGTAGGGGTAGATGACAACGACAGACTAACACATCCGGTTGAATGCCGATCGATCTTAATTCCTTGACCGAGTGTTGCGTCGGTTTAGTTTTCATCTCCTTAGCGGCCGGAATCCAAGGAATTAGGGTAACGTGCATATAAACCACGTTATTTCGACCTACATCCTTCCTAAATTGCCTAATTGCTTCTAAAAAAGGCAAAGATTCGATATCTCCCACCGTACCACCAATTTCTGTGATGACAATATCGGGGTTGGTATCTTTGGCCACCCGGAGAATCCTTTCCTTGATTTCGTTGGTAATATGGGGAATTACCTGCACGGTTCCCCCCATATAAGCACCACGGCGCTCTTTATTCAATACCGCTTGATAAATCGAGCCAGTAGTCACGCTATTGAGACGGGAGAGTTCCGTATCGGTAAAACGTTCGTAGTGGCCAAGGTCGAGGTCGGTTTCGGCCCCATCATCGGTGACAAATACCTCTCCGTGTTGAAAAGGACTCATCGTACCCGGATCCACGTTGATATAGGGGTCTAATTTCAGAATTGAGACGGAATAATCCCGACTTTTCAACAATCTTCCCAAACTAGCGGCGACAATTCCTTTCCCAATACTGGAGACAACTCCCCCGGTGACAAAGACAAATTTACTCATAAAATTCTTCCTGCGATCGATTATACCTAGCAAGGGGTGAGAGTTTTCGGGATGGGGCGGTGTCATTTTCCCAGATTTCATTATAACCGGAGGATCTATACCGCTCAACTAAACTTACTCAAACTTACTTAAAAGCCTGAAAGCTTAGTCATTCGTAGTGGGTCAAGCACGGAGCGGATTAAACGGCAAACCCTTTATTCCCTGGTCAATGACATCAGGAATTACTTTTCTAATGATGTTAAATGACCCATTGACATCGGCATTTAACAACTGATTTGTTCCCATTTTATAAAGTCCCCTAGCTAACCTTTTTCCCTTAAATAATGGTTTTTCTTCCCCATATTTAGGTAACTCATCCCTATCTAAAGCACTGGATTGTGAGGTATAGGATTCTTCAGTTATTATGACTTTTATTCCTTTTAATTGAGCTTTGTAAGTTAACATTTCTATTAATCTATAATGGGGAATATTAACAAATTGTTGATTATTCCTTTTTCCTAGATTAAGAGATTGTTTTATCCGCTCATTATGCCCAATTATTAATGTCCCTATTTGATGAATAATACACCAATCTATTACTCTTTTACTGGCTGTGTGTAGATAATTTTCTACTCGACAGTTTCGTTTATGGGTTAGCAGTATCAATCTCTTAGATGAGTGTTGATTATTTTGGGGTTTCAGTTGAGATTGTAAACGGGAACGTTGTTTGTTGTAGAAGGTGTTAATTGCTTTTAATGGTCTGCCATTTACCAAAAGAGGTGCTACACCTGTTTGATTTGTAGTTACAGCCATTAAGTTATTAACTCCTAAATCTATCCCAGCTATCTCTTGTTTATCTGTGGTTTCCGAACGTCTTTCATAGACTATTTCAATTACATAACAGCTACTTTTGGGGACAATTCTCACCTCAATTATTTCTCTTCGGGAAGTGGTAATTTTTAAGTCGCTCATAGACAAGTGACAAATTCCTTCTTTTAGAGGTTTTTTATAAATTGATTCCTGAGAATATATTAGCAAGTTTCTTCCTTTGGTTTTCTCCTTATACTTAATAATTTTAGGTTTTCCTAAAAATTTTTCAGGGTGTTTTTTCCAAGCTCTAAAAGCGGCAAAATAACTAACCCAAGCCTGATCTAATCTTCTGATTATCTGCTTGCTCACTTTCGTGGGTAAAGCTAAATAATCTGAGGTTTTAGATACCAGATGATAGAGTTGATTAAAACTCAGTTTTTGGGAGTTTTCAAAGAAATATTGGCGATAATGGTAGTTAGCTAGATTGAA
>NZ_JAPZSZ010000155.1:0-9861 GCF_027532095.1 Microcystis sp. LE19-195.1E | reverse complement strand
CGAGAATTTGAAAATAAAGAAGAACTGGAAAAAGTAGTCAATCAGCTTTTAAATGAAGGGGGATTGATTATTAAATGGAGTAGAAAACTTAAAAATAAGGGTAATGCTGTCAATGTAACTTAAATGCGTAAAAGCTTATCATCGGGTAATTTTGAGAGGTTGCCAAGGGTTCTTTTTTTGACTTGATCTCCTTTTTAGCAAATATGATCCATCCCTGTCTATGGTTCTTCGTTACTTGGTATGGTTCGATCAGGGGGCAGAAATCGGCTAAATCCTTATCTGGCAAGGGACTTAATTGATTAGCTCGTTCTAGATTGAAAACAATTGGCAAAAATCGAAGCAATGTCTTTCTATATAAGGGTTTCACCCCTTATAACTCCCGTCCATTGCATAACACAAACCGAAGAACCGAAAAAAATTAACGGATTGACCGCAGGGATTGCCTATCAGCAATTCACAAACCGGCGGATTTTAATCGCTTTGGTTGTCGCTATTTTAGCAGGTGCGGCGAAACTTTTTGGTTTTTTCCCTCCCATTAATCTTTTGATAAAATTCCTTGTAAAAAAGCGGTAGTTTTTAAATCAATCCCTGTAATTGCCGTGCCAACAACTACCGAATATGCACCAACTTCGAGGGCTTTTTTTGCTTCTGTTGGAGTCGATATTCCTCCTTCACAGATAACAGGAACTGATAACTTATTAACTAATTCTTCTAGGAAAGAAAAACTCGGCGGTGGCAGATTTTTAGTTGCTTCTGTGTAACCGTAAAGAGTTGTACCGACAATATCAGCACCGGCTGCCACGGCATAAATAGCACTTTCGATCGAGTCTATATCTGCCATGACTAATTTACCAGTTTCCTGATGAATACGATCGATAATTGTGGCTAAATTTTCATCATTAGGACGCTTTCTTGGGGTAGCATCCAAGGCAATGATATCGGCACCCGCATCGGCAATAGCGAGAGCATCTTGATATTTGGGAGTAATATATACCGAACAATCGCGATAATTGCGTTTCCAGAGCCCAATTATCGGTATATCCGGCAATTGTTGACGGGTGGCTTTCAGATGAGCGGGACTATCAATTCTGACCCCACAAGCCCCCCTATCCACGCAAGCATGAGCCATGGCGGCAATAATTACAGGATCGTGCAGAGATGACTCCACTGGCGCTTGACAGGAGACGATTAAACCCGATTTTAAGGTTTCTATTCTCATAAATTGGGGTGTAGGGTATGGGAAGTGGGAAGTGGGGTAGTGGGGTAGTGGGGTAGTGGGGTAGTGGGGTAGTGGGGTAGTGGGGTAGTGGAGCATTTGGCTGAAATTTCCCTAAACCCCTAAATCCCTATCACCCTATCTCCCGACTCCTGAATTCTGATTCCTGACTCCACCAACAAACTTTTTGCCGCAAACCCTACTTATAAGCAGCAATACACTGTTCAACTAAAGCGGTTACTGCGTCCACATCTTTCCAACCGAGAATTTCTGTGACTTTTTTCTCTAGATTCTTATAGGTTTTGAAAAACTCGGCGATTTCCTGCAAGCGATGGGGAGAGACATCTTTGAGGGATTTTACCTCAGCATAACGAGGATCTTTAGCGGGAACACAGAGAATTTTTTCATCGCGATCACCACCATCGATCATTTCTAACATACCAATGGGACGCGCCGTAATCACACAGCCGGGGAAAGTAGGCTGATCCATGATCACCATACCATCTAAAGGATCGCCGTCATCGGCGAGGGTATTGGGAACAAAACCATAATCACAGGGATATTGTACCGAAGAATAGAGAACGCGATCGAGAGCAAAGGCGTTTAAATCCTTATCAAACTCGTATTTATTCTTACTACCGGCGGTAATTTCCACTAAAACGTTAATTAAACCGGGTTTCGGTTGGGCAGGAATGCGCGATAAATCCACAAGCTTTCTCCAAATACAAGACAATAGCGCCTTTAGAGTCACCTAAAAGCGCAAGCAAATTAAAAGACACTTTGATTAACTCCGATCCAAATTTTACCCATAAGGGGGATCGGGACGAAGAAAAAAATTTTTATTTTGGCAATCGTCTATCTCAATTCTGTCACCTCATTTGCCTCGTTAGGGAGTAGGATGTGTTACCGGTAAGGGGTTCTTCGGTATAGTTAGGCGTGGAGTTATATCCAATCGCTAACAAGGGTAACGTTAGGGTCAGAATTGCGATCATGGTTCCGAGTAAATTGGCCCACCTATGACTAGGAGGTTCGGAAGTCTTCCCTGACGGGTTGCTTGATTCCATAAAGGGGTCGTGTTGAACTCGACAAGTAAAGAATACGAGAGATATATAGAGCAGTCAGCCATCGGCTTTTAGCTTTTAGCAAATTACTGCTATTTTTTGCCTTTGAGCTTGGTTAACGTCTCGTTAAAAAGCGAAACATTAACGGCAATACTCTCCCTACTAATTATATTTTACCCATTTTTTTCCAGGAGTTCCCTCTGATACTTTTCTTGACGATCTCTCCAGATCATGGTCTGTTGGTGTTTGTCCATGTCATACTAAATCAGTTTTTAATAACTGGATTTAGTATCAATCCACAAAAAAAAATGTCTGAAAGGCTTAAACCTTAAGCGATCCAAACATTTTTTCATTGCAATCGGAGGGTGATATTGACTTTATGTCTTAACTTCGAGCTTACGATAGAAAGCTGGCTGTTAATGTAGCCTATTTAACCAAAATATCGATTTTTTGCTTATTTATCGGGATAGACATTGACCTTTTCTTAAAATTATCCGAGTTTAGAGATAATTGGTTAGCTAATCTCCCAATAAGCCAGGCCCCAGAGACCAGCAAGGCATCCGTCAGGGACGGCGATCAGGGCAAGTGGAGTTAATCTACCAATATCGATATCATAACTCGATCGAGGGAGAAAAGCCAAGAACCTGCGAGAAAATTGCCGATTTCTCCCGGCCAATATTACTGCTCACATCGCCCTAGATCATGCCGTCAGTCATTCTTCAGCGAGAAACCACCTCGCTAGAGGATTCTGATTCTAGGGGGAGAGAGGGTTTAATTATCCCGTGTTTTGTCTCCTCTGGTGTCACTTGACGGATAACCTCCAAAGCTTCCTTGATCATTACTGCCATGGGAACCGCGACAATCACCCCCAGTAAACCGCCCACTCGCGCCCCCGTCAAGACCGAGACCAACACCCAAAAGGGATTTAACCCAGTGACACTGCCCAAAATCCGGGGAGCAATGCCGTTTTCGACAATTTGCTGCACCACTACAGCTACGGCTAAAACTTGCAGAGCTAAACCAATATCCCGCAAAGCTAGTAAAGCTGTCACCGTGACAATGCCGACAGTTCCCCCAAAAGGGATTAAGGCCATGGTGCCAATCAACAGACCGAATAGGAGACCAAAAGGGACTTTAATCGATAAAAATGCCGTGACTAATCCCAGGGCCATGCAGGTGGCGCAAATTACCTGTCCGACAAAGTAATTCTGAAAACTTAAGCGTAGGGTTAGGGAAAAGGGTTGTTGGACGGGTTTGGGCAACCATTGGATAATACTCCTCCAGATATCGGGACTGTGGAGAAGTAGATAAAAGGTGAGGATAATGGTTAGCAGCACATCAAGCACCCGCACCACGGTAAAAACCGTGAGATTAAGGGCTAAATTAACGCTTCTTCCCGCTAAAATTTGCAATTCTGCCCCTAAACGACTGTTAAACTGAGCGATAACACCATCGAAACTGATCGGAATCGGTAGATTCATCGTGTCGATTTTGGTATCTAGTTGCATCAGTTGGCGCTGTCCCGAGTCTAACCATTCCGGCAATCTGTTGACAAATTGCTGTGCTTGGGTGAAGACTAAGGGAACTAGGGTTATTCCCACGGCCACAAAAATTAAAATCGTGATCAGGGAAACCACGATCGCAGCTAAACCCCGTTTTAATCCCTGACGTTCCAACCAAGTCACCGGATAACCCAAGAGAAAAGATAGAACGGCCGCTATCAGTAAAATAACAAATAAAGATTCAAAATAGCCAAAAATTGCCGATAATGCCCAGACATTCAGGACGACAAGTGGTGCAGCTAGAGCAATCACCAGTAAGCGAGATAAGGAATTCAGGGATTGCCACCACGTCTGAACCCAATTGCGTTTCGGGGGGACGACTTTAACTTCCACCATGAAGCCTCTTAAAAGGGTTGTTTCAATACTTGTATTCTGACAGATCGAAGCCGAACCCGCTAACTCAACCGGGGGGAAGTGGGGTGATGGGGTGTGGGATGCTGACAGGTGTAGGTTTACTACAACAACCTTATGGGTGTAACGGGGGCATGCTGCCGACATTTAAGGTGAACGCATCCGTTAGGCTGTAGATCTAGTCACTCCATACTTGACAAGACAATGCAGTTGCATTACTATCAAGATCTAGTTTTTATAGACAGGCTTAGAGGTCGCTATGGCTGCAACGATGGCTCCATGCCCAGAATCCACTCTTACCGATCGCTATCAGACTACAATTCCCGATTCTGTTCGCAAAGCCCTTGGCTTGAATAAGCGTGATAAAATCTGCTACAACATACAGCCTAACGGCAAAGTATGGATTTCCAAGGCTGACGGAGCAGAAGAAAATGATCCGGTGCTTGGGAAATTTCTGAATTTTCTTGCACAAGATATGGAACAGAACCCTCAACACATACAGGCAATTAGTTCTAACCTAGTCAGTCATGTTCAATCTTTGGTCTGTGGGGTTGATCTGGATCTTGATGCACCACTTGTGGATGAGGACGAATAAGGTTGTCTATAGATCAGCCCCTAATAATTAATGGATGGAACATATTTGCTCATCCTCTGTTCCTTGAACAGTTTGAAGAACTTGTGACGCAGGTTGAAGAGCTGCGTCACAAGTTTCCTCAAGATTACAAAAGGAAAAATGCTACAAAGCGTCTAGCTGCCATAGCAAAGTTAGCCTTTGATACTATTCCTCAAGACCCAACTCGCAGTGATTATCGACAGGGAACTGCGCTTGGAGACGATTACAAACACTGGTTTAGAGCCAAGTTTTTTCAGCAGTATCGACTGTTTTTTCGATATCATCAAGAGAGTAAAATAATTCTCCTCGCTTGGGTCAATGATGAAAACTCTAAACGAGCTTATGAGAGTAGTACAGACGCTTATAGAGTCTTTAGAAAAATGCTGGAGACCGGTCATCCTCCAGATGATTGGAATGACCTACTCAAAGAGGCGAAAAGTACAATTAGCCGTTTACGCGAAGCTGCTGAAACCGAAATTTAATGATAGATATGTCTGGACTTACCCATACATAAATACTAAAAAATCAACACAACCCTTATGGAGCTTCTCAGAAAAAATTGAAAAGAGGCTACTGGGTACATTTTTCACTTGAAAATGGCTTTACCGTTGACTGTATCTGGAGTAGAGCGATTCTATAGAGTTGGCTGTATAGCGATCGCTAACCTGATTGTAACAGATAGTGTCATCAATCTCTAGAGTAAGCGATTCCCTCTGTAGCCATGTTTAGATAGCTAGTACATTTACACTGGAGAAGTTCAGTTATATCAAAGAATTTTAGTTATCTGGCTCTTCGGTTTGTCTTATGCAACGTACAGGATTATAAGGAATGAAACTCTTATAGAGAAAGACATTTGGCGATTTTTGTCAATTGTTTTTGATCTAGAGCGAACTAATCAATTAAGTCTCTTGCCAGATAAGGATTTAGTCGATTTATGCTCCCCTATCGAACCATACTAAGTAACGAAGAACCAGCAATTCCAAATAGCCCACTTGATGTAAGTACAGTAGAGGAGAGGTGTTGACAATGACTTGAGGATTAGGCATTGACAATATCTTGTTCCAATTGTTCAGTCGTTAAAGAAAAAGGGGAGACTTGATAACGCCCCAAAATAGTTAAAAATTCTACTCGTGACATTCCGGCTAATTGGGCTGCACGTCCTGAAGATAGTTTGTCAAGTTCAAAAAGTTTAACGGCTGCCAATATTTTTAATTCTCTTGATAGATTTTCAGGAGTTTCTTTGAGACTAATTAAGATTTCTTCAGGAATTTCAAGGGAAATAGTGCTCATTTTCTTTCTCTCTCAATAATTGTCTCTATTCTACACCAATAAAATTAGTCCTTCTCTGTGAGCAGAATCAGTAACGGGTTTCCCCTCTCCAGCCGACAGAATGAGCGGGTGCAGCCTATCTTGTCCTCAAGGGGTTGGAGACCAAGCCTCTACGGCTTTATGGCAATATAATCGTGCTTAATTTGGGTTAGCGATCGCGTTGAGGGGCAGTCAAGGGAGAACGCAAAGGCGAATCCGACATACTGCGCCACAATCCCTCACGGAAGACGATAGTTCGCCTGAGAAGGAGTAAAACAGGGGAAACTAATTGAGATTCCTTCTCCTGTGAATCGATGCGATCGCACTCTTAGGATACACTTATAAATGTGGTAAAATTTAAAATGAAAGCCAGAAAAACAATAAGGAAGTAAGGGCAGTAGCATGAACGACCAAAGTGCTGTAGATATTGAGCAATTCCTAGAGCATTTAGAAACTTCTGAGACGGCTGATGACGTGCTTCCCGAAGAAATTGAAACGGCAGAGAAAGCCTATCAGGAGTATCTAGAAGGGCGCGATCCTGGCAAATCCTTAGTAAAGTTAAAGGCTGAATTAGGATGTGGCGTTACATCATCTTAAAACCAGCCGAGCGTTACCTAAAACGGTTACAGCCTCGTAGCCAAGAGCGTATCTTAAATGAACTGGATCAATTGCTGGTTAGTCCTACTCAGACAGATTTCAAAAAACTTAAAGGACGTGAGGGTTATCGTCTGCGAGTTGGTAATTATCGGGTATTAATGCAAGTCAATCGAGAAGAACGGCTTTTCATTATCACTGAGATCGGTTCTCGTGGTGATATTTATAAATAATACCGAATCCGACATACCGCTCCACAATCCCTCACAGAAGAGGATGTTCGCCAGAGAAGGAGTAAAACGGGGGAAAGCACCTGAGACTGTTTCTTCTGTGAGTCGCTGTTCAGGAAGAGCTAGGATTAGTAGTTCCAGTGGTTCAGGGAGATGAACTGATTAGACAGAGGGATGTTAGCCGTTTCAAGATTGGCGATTGCCTTAACAACCTCCCCTCTACTGAGATTTTTTGAGTAGTCCCTATTCTCATAAATGGCCAAAATACCTGAATGGCGGGGGCTTTCTTGATGGAGGGCTTCAAAATCTCGGCAATTATGAGTTAGCAGGATTCGATTGTTTTGTCGGGCATAGTTCAAGACAACAGGATCAGGCTGTCCAGAAAGTCCTACTTCGTTGACCGTTATGACATCGTGACCAGCAACTCTCAGTATTTTGACAAGAACCTTGGCGAGGGAGTCTTCATCGATGAGTAACCGAAGGCTCAAGCACTACTCCCCTTTCTTCTAAATAACGGCGTTCTTCTTCTGCCTCTTGTTGCAAAAGAGACTGATGGGTTTGGCAATAACAAATAACTTCTTGAATCGCGGCTAAGGGTAAATCCCAATTATCTGCTGCTTCTAGGACGGTATCACCGTTGACCAGCAGATCCGACCAAACTGTATAGGCTCTTAGTTTCTTTCCCTTAAGGTAAAGCTGCTGTCGCCAGGAATGAGGACGCTTCTCTAAATACTGCCATTGGGTTTTTGCTGCGTTGGTGGTCATGGCGATGCCTTGATAAAAGCTCGTATCCCTAGTCTATCATCTGGTTGGTGCGGGGTAATCGTGCTTAATTTGGGTTAGCGATCGAGTTGAGGGGCAGTCAAGGGAGAACGCAAAGGCGAATCCGACATACTGCGCCACAATCCCTCACAGAAGAGGATAGTTTGCCTGAGAAGAAGTAAAACAGGGGAAACTAATTGAGATTCCTTCCTTTGGGAGTCGCTACTAGGGAGAGAAATATAAAGATTTATTAAATTGTAGCTTTTGATACTTTATCGGGGGGGGGAGCGTGTATTGTCCTGTTGTCCGTCTTTGTTGTTGGGTTGGGCTGTTGCTTGACCTAGCTACGAGGGGGGCGATCGCACTCCGAACCTGAAAAAGTAAAACTACAACCTTACACCAACAAAAACACTACTCAGGAGTAAAAAATGAAAAATTGCACATTAGCTTTGGCTCTTGGGACTGCTGTAGTTACTACAGTTCTTAGCTTGGTTGCTGAATCCGCTCACGCTCTTACATTCCGGTTCGATGGGTTACGAACTGATGATGATTCATTCGATTTAATCCTAACCACTGAAGATACACGGCTCTTCTCGACTTTGTGTGATAATTTTTGCTTATGGAATCGTGAAATGCTTACTGGGCAAGACTTTTAGGACTATTTTGCGGATATTCTATCAGTATAGACCTCGTTTCCACACAGAAACCAGAAGAGCCGATACACTAATAACTGAAAGTTATCCGTCTTACACTGACCCTCTGTGGGGGCCACTCGCTGGTACTTCCCCAGCTTATACCTTTACTGGTTACCGAGTCACGTCGGTGTCGGGGACATACACCGACGAAAGCATCACATATCCTATTGTTGGACTTCTTCCAGTTGGTTCGATTGTTTCCGCTGCTGGTGATCAGATTCCTCATTCCCCTACAGACAACCTTTTCAATCCCGATGGTGGATTTGCACCGGACTTCCCATTATTGCCAGTAGGAGACACATTCCGTAAATTTTCTTTTGGTGGTATAGCTTTCAATATCCAAGAAGGAACTTTGATAGAACCCTATCAAGTATTCGCCCGCTCAGATTTTAACTCAACTTGGTCGAACCCACCAGGCTTTTCTGACTATGCAGGCTGTCCCGGTTCTTGCGTTGGGGTTGTAGAAGTGGTGCCTGAACCCACTTCCACTCTCAGCCTTCTCGCTCTCGGCACTCTCGGCGCAGCTTCAACCCTCAAACGCAAACTAAAGCCATCCCAATCCACAGAAAAGGAAACCACAAAAGTCTCCTAAAAACCATCAATAAAAAACTCTCAATCACCCCTTCATTCACTCTCTTGAAGGGGTTTATTTTTACCATCTTTTTTAACCCAAAAAAAATCTCAGTGATCTTAGAAAAGGGTGAGAAACTCGGCTGAATTGATAATTGGAATCCCTTGATAAGTATCGATAATTAAAAAATCACTTTTTTTGCGATCGCAACTCGTGGTTAAATTAATCTGATTTTCGCGTTAAGGTTATTTTGAGACTTCTTCAACGAGAGAATAAGGGTTCTAGCCAACGACAGAATAAGAGTTTCAGCTTATCCCGAACTTACGTTAATTAGTCATCCCAATCTGAATTCCTAGAAAATAAAGTTAATCTAAACATTTGCCTGACTTAGAGAATCTTGATTCTGGTTTTTTTGTAAGAGTTGAATGGGTTGATGAGTAACCAGAGAATAGAGAACATCAGGGTCAGAAACGTTGAATCCTGTAATAACTGGACTTCCCCCATACAGAAATACTAAAAAATTAACAAAACCCTTATGGAGCTTCTCAGAAAAAATTGAAAAGAGGCTACTGGGTACATTTTTCGCTTGAAAATGGCTTTACCGTTGACTGTATCTGGAGTGGAGCGATTCCCTAGAGTTCGCTGTATAGCGATCGCTAACTTGATTGTAACAGATAGTGTCATCAATCTCTAGAGTAAGCGATTCCCTCTGTAGCCATGTTTAGATAGCTAGTACATTTACACTGGAGAAGTTCAGTTAAGCTAAAACGCACTTAAACCACCTAAAATAGAAATAGTAATTTTAGAAAAATCCTACTTATGCCAGCCAAAGATTTCCTAGACTTAGAAGAAAAGAAAAACTTACAAAAAGCTCTTAAAGAAGAAGAAAGAGCAGAGG
>NZ_JAPZSZ010000340.1:0-3615 GCF_027532095.1 Microcystis sp. LE19-195.1E | reverse complement strand
GGTTAGCATTGAAGAAGTTTCAGTATATCCTACTCTTTCTTGTCTTTCGTACCATGCTTGTGTTCTGAGATGGAGAGCTTTATTGTAAACCAATCTTACACAGCCCAAAGTGCGCCGCAATAGCGACTCTTGTTCGGGTGTTGGGTAAAATCGAAACGAATAGGCTTTTTCCATACCTCACATTTTAGCATATATTTCGTAAACGATGCTCATATTTAACAGTAAAGCCGTCGTTCTACGACGGGGTTTCAGACCCAAAATTTCGATGAGACTCATACCAGTGTAGTTCAGCTTTGCGGATTTCTCCATTAGGAAATTGAACTAAGCCGACTCCTTTTAGCTTTCGCCATCGACGACCCCCAAACTGCGCTTTTAGCCTTCTGAGTTCACGAATAGAGAGGTTGACGGCGATAATCTCTATTTCTGTTAGTTCTCCAATCAACTCAAAGCCATTACCCATCTCATCATTCTAACAAAGATTAATAAAAATCTGGAATGCCCAAAAAAAAGCGATCGCACTCTATTGATAGAGCGCGATCGCTGCTAATTTAAAGCTAGATTTGCCAGTTTTTTATTTTAATTTGGGCTTCAGAACAGAGCCAACTCCCAGAAAGCCCACTGCCAGAAGACCGAAGAGACTGGATGGCTCTGGTACTGATACCGGCCCCGGTGTGTTTGACCCTAGCGTGATGCTGTCAAAACCTACCTGATTGGCTACACCCCCGAAGAGTACGGACTTCGCTGTCCCGGCAAAGCTCACACCGATGGGGTCCCAGTTGCAGAACAATCCCGTCGGGTCACCCGTGCAGTTGTTATTTTGGAAGTTAACCCCCAGATTAACCTGAGCCAGTTGGGTGCCTGTTCCATTCAGTCCGTCGAAGATGGTTACAGATCCAGCTAGACTTGATGAGTAATAGAAGGAGAAACCCGTGTTAAAACCTGCCGCTACGTTCATCAAGTTGCCAGGACCCGACACGAAAAACGCGACGGTGTTAGGCGTAGGCTCGTTGGCAAAGTTGCCACTACCGCCATTATCGGAATCAATGATAGCCAGAGAATCCGGTCCGAAGGAAATGCCATAATTGGGACCGGCAGATCCCAAGCTCCCAGTACCTCCGTTGTAAAAGTTAAGAATTTGTTCGAGATTTTGCAGTCCCTCGAAGTCGAGACTGACAACTGCCGCATCTGCCTTAGGAGCAGCAAGAATGCAGGTAGAAAGAGCTGCTCCAGCACCAACCATCGAAAGTTTTTTCAGCACAGTCGAAGTTTTCATGTTCAGAAATTTTCCTCAAAACAAATAAACAAACAAATGTTCTGAATGCCCTTTAAAGGAGAAAATCTCAAATTAAGCGACATTGGCAAGGGAGAAAAATTGATTTTTTCAAAATTGCCAATCACTAAATTTTAAGCTAGTTCCTCAATGACAAGACAGAGCAACAACGGGATTTTACCCCCCCCCCCCCGATTTTGTCAAGTGTAAACCAACACAAATTTACAAAAATTTATAATTATTGTTACCCTTGAGAGTAGGGTAGTAAATCTCAATTTGGTCGAAATATCTATATTACAGGGCGCACGCAGTTCGATAAACTCACTGACCACAGTGCGCCCCTACTATTGGCGCAATAATATTATTGTAGGGGCGAATTGCATTCGCCCTCTTTGATCCCCCCTTAATCCAAGGAGGGTATCTGACAATTTTTAACCCCTACCTAATTAACAGCCAATCCCTAATCTCTCAATAACAGATATTCGCGAATCTCAAAAAAGTTATCCCAAGGAATATAGGGTTGATTTTCCGCTTGCAGATAATCGATTAAACGATCCCTAGCAAAAACTAGATCGGCCCTTCTAGCCATGGTAATATCGGTGACAGAATCACCGATCGCAATAGTTTCTACTCCTGAATATTTGGCCATAATCAAGGCTTTAGCCACTAATTCCGTCTCATTTTCCCAATCGGAGTGAACTTGCAGATATTCCCCTTGAGTATGAAGATTGACCCCATAAATTGCCGTTACCTTATCTAATAGTCCCTCCCGTTTTAAGACCGTTTCAATCATGCCTTGGATGCCACCGGAGATAATAATAAAAGGGATGGATTGCTCCTGTAAAAAAGCGAGGAATTCGGCTAATCCGGGGCGAATTGGCTTGCTTTCGGCATAGGCAAGAATATCGGCGTATTTTTGGCTCGGTATCGACTCTAGCAGTTGACGGACACCCCGGCGCAGAGTCAGAGTGCGGGCGTACATTTGGGGCATAATTTGGGCTGATAAATCGGGGGCGAATTCTTTGAGCATACCCGCAAAAGTTTCCACGGCGGTGATAGTGCCATCAAAGTCACAGAAAACAATTTTACTCATGGGGTGACAAAATATCTGAAATTGGATATAATCGAAGGTTATGATTAATTTTACAGAGATTATCCGACTCTAGAGCTTCAACCCCCATGAAATCCTATCTCGCCGCCGCCATTCAAATGACCAGTCAGCCGGATTTAGAGAAAAATCTCGCTGCCGCTGAAGAGTTGATCGAACTTGCCGTGGGTAAAGGGGCGGAATTAATCGGTTTACCAGAAAATTTCGCTTTTATGGGGGCAGAAAGCGATAAAATCGCCCAGGCCGAGACTATTGCTCTCAAAGCCGATAAATTCCTCCGCACCATGGCCCAAAGGTTTCAAGTGACCATTTTAGGGGGTGGTTTTCCCGTGCCGGTGACGGGTATTCCCGATAAGGCTTATAATACCGCTATTTTAGTTGATGGCAACGGTGCGGAATTAGCCCGTTATCAAAAGGTCCATCTCTTTGATGTCAATGTCCCGGATGGTAACACCTATCAGGAATCGAGTACAGTCATGGCAGGGATCGATTTACCGCCGATTTATGGCTCCGATAGCTTGGGCAAAATTGGCCTCTCGATTTGCTATGATGTGCGTTTTCCCGAACTCTATCGCTATTTATCGCGGCAAGGAGCCGATGTTTTATTTGTACCTGCGGCGTTTACAGCTTTTACAGGGAAAGATCATTGGAAAGTTTTGTTACAAGCGCGAGCGATCGAGAATACTTGTTATATAATAGCTCCTGCTCAAACGGGCAATAATTACGAACGCCGTCACACCCACGGTCACGCTATGATTATCGATCCTTGGGGTGTGGTTTTAGCCGACGCAGGGGAAGAAGCGGGAGTGGCAATTGCCGAAATTAATCCCCAACGTCTGCAACAAGTGCGACGACAAATGCCTTCTCTGCAGCATCGTGTTTTTGTTTAAAATTCGCTCAGAAAATTAGTTCCCAGGGACGGTTATCAATAGGGAACAGAGCCTCACTTCTGTGTTCTTCAACCACTTAAGTAGGTGGGTGGAATTAAATATAAGATGAACGTAGGTTGGGTTGAAGCATGAAACCCAACCCCCGCATGGGTTACTACAAATAATTGTGCCTCCCTACTTAGGGTTTGCTGAAAAAGTTTTTCCTGGGGGCAGGGTGTGGGGTGTGGGGTGTGGGGTGTGGGGTTTTACCAGTTTTGAGGTGGCCAATTACCTAATTTTCAGGGAAAAAGTGCCTAAATTTCCCCCCGATCACTCCCAGATCCAGTACTTTTTGATTGACAAAAGGT
>NZ_JAPZSZ010000175.1:0-1675 GCF_027532095.1 Microcystis sp. LE19-195.1E | reverse complement strand
GTGTGGGGTGTGGGGTTTTATCGATTTTCAGGTGGTCAACTACCTAATTTTCAGGGAAAAAGTCCCGGAATTTTCCCCCCAATCACTCCAATGGTCGGCACTTTTTGAGGGAAAAAAAGTCTAAAAACCTTATCCAACAAGGTTTTTAGATTTATTCAGCAAACCCTAAATAATCTAGAGACGTTGTCAGCAACGTCTCTAGCAGTTTTTGCCCTTGTTTGCGTCGGGGTTTCTCGTTCTAGATTTTTGTTAATTTTTGTAAATTTAACTTGTTTTTAACCACTTTTTCTGATAGGGATTATCCAGAAAAAAATAGATGAAAGAGGCAAATCGTCAAGAGAATAATCTTGTTTGCTGCCTGATCCCGGTCAATGATAAATTTTAAAATACCTAGTCTTTTACATTTTCCCAACTCTCGGAGTGATCCCCGATGTTAAAAAATCTCTTTGGTGGCAAAAAATCTGACTTTTACCTAGAACTAAAAGAAACCGATGGTGAACAAAAAGCGACAGCAACCACGGCAGCAGCGGCGCCTGTTGTGGAAGCGCCTGCCCCTGCTGTGGAGTCTGCTGCCGCCCCCGTAGCCGAGAAAAAAGCCAAAAAAACTTCTGTTAAGAAAGAAAAGCAAGTAAAAGAAACTCCCGCCGCTCCTGTGAGCGCACCGGCACCCGTAGCCGCTACTAACGGTAAAGTAGAGCCGCAAGAAGTGGAATTTGCGACAAAATACTTGATTACTCCTAGTCTGTCTCGCCGTCGCCCTGGTCCAAGTTTGAATGGTTTCAAAGACATGGCGCGCAAAGCGAAACTACCTGCTAACCGCGGCTAAATCCCCCCGGGATTGCTTTCTCAAAAAAAAAGGAGAGCTTTCTTTGACTCTCCTTTTTCATCAGGGTGCATCTACTGACTCAAGTGTAGCAGAGAGTTTTTTTAGGGTTGGTTATTTAGGTTACTGCCTAGAGTATTTTGGCGATAATTATCACCTGTCTTCTTGGGCAATTTTTAAAACCTAGGACTAGGTTGGCTGGTGGACGGGTGCAAAATCAGCATTCATATTCTTGATTCGGCAACGCCATTAGGGATTAACTTTCGCCGCTCGGATTAGCCAACCGATTACCCCACCCGTAACACCACTGAGGATCGAACTGAGCGCAGCGGTGATCACCACTACTCCGATCTGTTTCCAGTTTTTCAATTCTCCGACTTTTTCGGCGAGATCGGTGGTTTTTCCCGCCGCGTTCTCTATAACTTTAACTCGATCGCTTAAACCCTCTATCTTCGCATCTAGGGTTCGGATATCGCCTTTAATTTCCGACTGCCCTAACTCTAAATTCTTCTGTCCGTTTTCTATGGTGGTTAGTCGGTTTTCCATGGTGGTTAGTCGGTTTTCGATCGCTTTTTGTCCGTTGGCAATGCCGATAATTAAATCCTCCAATCTTTTTAAATCTTTTTCAGTGGCGGCTGTCATCAGTTAAACTCCTCTTAGTTGAATTTTTCTTGCCCCGATTCGATACTTTATTGATTGCGGATAACTTTCTCATCGGAAATTTTGGGTCTGAAACCCCGCCGTTCTAGGTTGGCTTTACGTTAGAATTAAAAGGCCAGTCTCGAAAACCAAGTGGACGGCGCAGCACCTTGAAAACTCGGCTTAGGGGGTTCCGACCAGAAAAGCTTGGCC